>DATKXY010000264.1:0-40564 GCA_035528795.1 archaeon
CCCCGATCCCTCCAAGGAGATAGTACTCATTCAACAGGCGGGCAGCCTTACAGAACTGACCCGTTTCATATGCCTCTCTGATTTGTGGAAAATTCGCATTTTCCGAAACGGATGCTACATCGTGAAGACTGCACCAGTAGCGTTCTCTGATAAGATCATAATAGTATTTTTGCCCTTCGGAGCTGTTATTGACTTTCTCTCCCAAGCGATAATCAGCGTCATAGTTAATCAATTCCGTTTTGAAGTAGTTTTCCACGGGATCGCCGGCATCCTTTTTCCCGAACTTTTCCAGCACCGCTTTCAGAGTCGTAATCAGCAGCCGGTTATCATCTATTGTTTTCTTTAAAACGGGCAAATAAGCTTCGTGCAGCGTTTTGTAATCAAAAGGATATATAGTTGCAGTATCGCAAGGTACCCTGCAAATGCGCTCGAAATCATTGTCACCGTCAATATCGTACTTCCAGGTGTCGAAAAATCCATTCTGATCAGTATCCTCAATCAGGATAACCATATCGAGCCTGTCATCATAATCGTAGTCCACCTTGATCCATCCCATTTCAGCACCCAACAGGTGAAATCTTCGATCAACAGGAGAATAATAAAACCTGAATTCACCGGATCTATCTCTGTCTATTTCATTGCGTTTGTTGTAGGGGCCGCAGGATGGCCCGCCGACTTGCGGCATGAATTCGCTGCCGTGGTTGAGTACGCCTTCCCAGCGTTCATAATGCATGCTGCCGGGCCGCGGATCGATGTTGTTGTCGTTCTCATCCCAGGTCAGCAGAGTTTTTCCCCACTGCTGCATTTTGGCGAACTGGCGCATCTCTGCCCACTTAAAGACCGGGGCCGTTTTTATCCCGCGAATATCAAGCCTGATACAGCAGCTTTCCGGCAAAGTGACAGGACCCAGGCTGGTAATGGAAAAATCGTAGTCATGCCTGTTGCCGGCATGCGCATCATTGTCGATATCCATGCTGTAGCGAAGGTTTTCCGCGACTAGTTTAGCACCCTCGAACCTGACCGCTTCTTCGGAAAGGGAGTCGCTATCGAGATCGTAGAATGAAAAAGCTATTTCGCAAGCAGGTGTAAAGGTCCCCGCCTCGAAATCGAAGTAAAACGTGCAGACGAACATTTCATCGCCGTTGAAATCGGTCAGCCATTCGGTCAGCCACTGATTGTATTCGTAGTTGGTGTGGTACCACAAACGATTGTCATCTCCGTAATCGCCAGCCCAAGACACACAATATGATTTGCCTCCGTATGTCTTGGGAGTAAAATACGGATATTTCTCTGAGATCCACTGAAATAAATATTGCTCGTCCACATCGTTGTCCCCGTCCTTGTCGAGATAGTCTACTACGCGGTCTATAGTTCCGTCACCGTACCAGTCCGCCACATAAAGGTCACTGTCCAGATCTCCCTCACCCGTCAAATACATGTCCCCATCCTCGTCAACAATTTTAACCAAAAGCGGTGCGCGTTTACCAAGATGCTTTTCGTCATTGTCAATCAAGTAAAGTATATCTATCTTGCCGTCGTTATCAGAATCAACCGTGAACCTTTGGCTCTCCTGGCCTTGAAGGAATTGCACGTTGATAGCGGTATCCATGACCACCCCGGCTCCCACCATTTTCTCGAATATCGCATTGTTGGTCTGGGCAGGACAAACTGAGGAGCTAAGGCCAAAAATAAGCATCAATTTAAATCCGAACTTGTTCATATCCCCTCTCTAATTATGTCATTTGTTCACAATATGCCAGTGCGGTGACAAGGTAGTTTGCCTGGTCGGGACTTCTTTCCTGATCTATTTATGCTCTATAAGCTAGAAGGCTAGGCTAGAGTACCCCCCTGCCCAAGCCACATGTTCTCTTACAAGCCGGCGACAGGGTGAAGGGACCTGCAGCCCACAGCCTATAGCCTGTTCAAGTTTGATTCAAACCTTTTCAATCAGTTAATCTGTACAAGTTACTATGCATTTATGATTTGTCAGAGCACTAAGCCTCCATTCTCACACTGCGACACAAAATTCTGCCTGCCTGGAGGAATGAAGTATATTTTGGATCGAATCGGTTCATTTATTTGTGTCACAGGTCCCCCGGGTGCAGTTTCTTCTTATATACCCGAACATAGTCCATGTACATCTTCTGCGGGAAAATGCTTTCATCAATGCCCTCCGCTCCTCCCCAGCTTCCTCCCACAGCGATATTAAGGATCAGATACTGATCCTTATCAAAAGGCCAGGCTGCCTCACCGGTTCCATCGTTCTCGAAAGTGAAATATCTGGTACTGTCCACGAAGAAATCTATTTTTCGGGCATCCCACTCGATTGCATACACATGGAAATCCTTATATGGTTGGTGGACACCGATCCGGGAGCCTTTCTGGGTCTTCAGTACATGGTTGAACTTTTGCGTATGCACAGTACCGTAAATTGTGTCCGGGTTGTATCCCACATATTCCATAATATCGATCTCTCCGCAGGCTGGCCAGCCGACCTGATTGATATTTGTCCCTAGCATCCAGATGGCCGGCCAAATGCCCCGTCCGGCTGGCAGCTTAGCCCGCACCTCAATCCGACCGTATTTCCAACTGGCCCTCTCTTTAGTCATAAGGCTCGCCGAGGTGTATTCGGCATATTGGCTTGACTTTTCCCAATCCTTTTTTACCGATGGATCGTAGGCCGGATTTTTGAATTTTTCACGGCGCGCCTCGATAACAAGAACCCCATTTTCTACAAAGGCGTTCTGGGTGCGACTCCTGGTGTAATATTGAAGCTCCTGATTCCGTACAAATCCCTCCTCGTAATTCCAGCGGGAACTGTCCGGAAGTCCTGTGTAATCGAACTCATCCGACCAAACAAGTTTCAATTCCTCGGCGCGCACAGTGCCGCAGGCAAGCATGATCAAGAAAATAATTCGTTGCATAATTCATTCTCCTGTGATTATCATTGGATTGCCGTCTTGCCAAACAGGTCGGAATTAACTTTTATGTCGTCAGAACAAGTTGGACAGTTGGTGACAAAAGATAAGGTGGAGTTCTCAGTAATTGCAACTGATTTTTTCTTTTTTGCTGTAGCCCTTCTATCCTGGTGTTAAAAGTTCTCCTTGCTAAAGTTGTCCATCTTGTTTTGAATAGATACATAATAGAAAAAAAGGCTGTCCCAGGCTTTCGGGACAGCCCTTTTCTCGATAACAAAGCCGCATTCCTATAACGGTGGTCGCCCCTATTTCAGCAGCACCATCTTGCGGGTCCGGGTGAATTCCCCGGCCTGGAGCCGGTAGAAGTAAACCCCGCTGGCCACCTTCCGCCCGGATAAATCAGTGCCATCCCAGAACACGCTGTAGTTGCTGGCCTCACGCAGCTCATTGACCAGCGTCTGAACCAACCGGCCGCGGAGATCGTAGACTTTAAGTGTAACGAACATCGTATGGCCCTCCGGCACGCTGTAGCTGATCGTGGTCGAGGGATTGAACGGGTTGGGCGAATTCTGCGACAGCGAGAACACCTTGGGCAACCCGGCCGCTTCGGCAGCACTGGCCGGCGAAGCCGCTCCGGCCAGCAAAGTCGGGCTGGCAGCGGAGCCCGTACGAGCAAAGGCCAATTCGCTCTTGACTCCCACAATGAGCTCCTTGCCGTAGAGCGCTCCCTGGATCTTTGAATTTTCCTTAGTCCAGAGCTTACTGTTCGGAGCGATTACGGTGCCGATGAATTGCGCCTTGACGCCGATAAAGCTGGTGCCGATATTCCCGTTGGGCTGTTCTCCAAGGATCACCCAAAACACCTGGGAAGCGTCCCCCGTAGCTGAAACTATATCCACCTTGCTGCCCTCGCTCACCTCGAGTTGACCGACCACGTATACATACAGGGGCCCGCCAGAGAGGTCCAAGTGGATCTCGACCTTGGTACCGAAATCTATCGAGTTGAAGAAATAGCTGCCGCTGTTCAGGGTCAATTCGCTGTTCTGCTTCATCTTCAGCGCGTCATAAGTCCCCGGCGGCAGGTTGAGGGATTCGTTCTTTTTTACCTCGAAACTCTGTCCTCCGGCGCTGAACGCCGGCACTGAAAAGGTGAGCGGCGTAACCGGGCCATAGGTCACTGTACCGGTGATCTCGGCTTTCGGGCCCAGGGTCAGCTCGCCACCCACGTTCGCATCGCCGTCCACAGTGGCGTTTTGTTTCAGTCTCAAATCGCCGCCTGTGCTGACATTGCCGTCAACTTCGGCCTTAACTCCGATGTCAGCGCCGTTGTTTGAGCCCGCGTTACCGCCGGATATGCTCCCGTTCTCTTTCAGCAAGAAGTCGTCCAGCCCGTAAGCGACATACTCGTTAAACAGCACCGGGTCGATATACACGCAGCTTACCGCCGGATGATGGGCCTGGCTGGTGACCTTGATCTTGTCGATATAGGCGTAAGGGGGCTCTCCAATCTGTCTCGAATGGCCATAGTTAGCGTTATTGCCGGCGACGAGCTGCACTCCGGTAAGAGTAGTCGAGCCCCAGCGTGGCATTTCCAGCGAACCGACTTTGCACCCGTTTACGTAAACCGTATGAAGGCTGCCGTCGCGAATCCAGGATACGTGCGCCCATTCGCCATAGTTTATGTTCACCACCGGAGACGGGTCACCGTCAAAATAATAGTCACTCACGATATCCGGATCGGGACCGGGCGTCACGGTTGTCCCCTGAAGCAGCAGGGTAAGTCTTTTTCCATCCGCGCCCAGGTCTCTCAATACCATGTAGCTGCGCTCGCGCCCCCAGCTCTGATCTATCAGGTAACCGTCGAAATTAATCGAAAATATGTTTTCCTCATTCTTGAAAAACTTGAACCAGCCTTCGATGGTGAACTGCGGGCCCAAAGTCAGGTTTCGGGCAACAGTCACGAGACCTGCCGCCGCGGCCCAGCTTTTGCTCCCGGGCGTGATACCATCATCAACCCACCAGCCCATGAAACTGCCGGGAACTGTCGAGCCGGCGTCCGTGGTTCCCCGGAAGCCCTCCTGGCTGGTGATGACATGTCCGGCGCCCTCCTCGAGCTCGAAGGTCAAATCTGTCACCGCGGCCGGCGGGCTGAAAGCCGGTGGCGGGTCTGCGCTTGAGCTGAGCAACACATTGTCCAGCCGAACTCCGACCGGCCCCCGGCCGGTGACACAGACCCAGCCGGCATCTACCGGGTCGCTGGAGGTAGTGTCGCTTGCCTGGTAGATGACCTCCCCATCTGCCCAGACCGTTATCACGCCACTATAGCGGCTGATCTTCATCGGCCGCATCTCGTGAATGTCCAGACCCATCTCCTGGGAGTGGATATACTCGGGATCGTTGTTGATGGCGTACAAAATCCATAGTATGCCGTCCCTGAACTTGACGATGCCGTTCCGCCTTCCTTGCTGCCGTGTAAGCATCGCAATCAGGAGATCGTAAGGGCTCTGGCGAATCCCTAAGCCGAAATCGCGCAGGATAACTTGATTGGGATTCAGGGAATCCGGGGCGATCATCGGATAGGCGTTTTCGTTGAACCCCAGGTCGAGGGTCAGGGTGAAATCGCCGGCAATCTCGCCGAGGTCCCACTGGGCGAAGTGCTGGAAGCTGCCATAACCCATATATGAAACGGCAGTTTTCTGCTGCAGAACGCCGCCGGCCACCTCCCAGACATCCGGGTCATCCACAGTCCAGCCGCTGTAATCTCCGTCCTCGAAATCATCCGCAATGTCGGCCGTGGAAGTCGGCAGGATGGGGATGCCTTTGCCGCTGGCCGGGATTGCCAGCGACCCCTCGTCCGGGTCGTTGCTGGTAATCGTGATTGTCGCACTCGTGTAACCGAAAGCGGTGGGGCTGAAAGTGACTGTCACCGCCTGGCTGTCGCCGGGAGCAATAGTGGCCGAGGCGGGATCGACCGTGAAAACCTCGTTGTCGCTGGAAATGCCGCTGACTGCCAGGTTCCCGTTGCCCTCGTTCTGGATATGGAATGTTTGCATCCCGCTGCTGCCCAGGCTCACTTGACCGAAATCGAGAGTGTATGTACTGAGGGCGATATCCGGGATTAGTTCCTGCGCTCTTCCCGTATTCTGCGCATCGTGATGAAACTTCGGCCAGGGGCTATCAGCCAGGCCGGCGCCCGTGCCGCTGTCAAAGGCGTAAAGGTAACCGTTCGAGGAGGCGAAGTAGACCATACCGTCCACGCCGATGGCCGGACAGGAATACACAGTTCCAGCGGTCGGGTAATTCCACTTGAGGCTGCCATCGGAGTGGAGAGCATAAAGGGAATATTGAGAGCCGAAGTAGAGCGTGCCGTCAGCACAGATAGCCGGCGGGGAAAGTATCTGCCCACCGGTCTGGTATTTCCACTTGAGGCTGCCGTCAGCATTGAGAGCGTAAAGGTAAGTGTCATTAGAGCCGAAGTAGATCGTGCCGTCCGCACCGACAGCAGGCGAGGAATATACATCCCCACTGGTCTGGTATTTCCACTTGAGGGTGCCGTCGGACTGAAGAGCGTAGAAGTTTTTGTCTTGAGAGCCGAAGTAGAGCGTGCCGTCCGCACCGACAGCAGGCGAGGAATATACATCCCCACTGGTCTGGTATTTCCACTTGAGGGTACTGTCAGCATTGAGAGCATAAAGGTAACCGTACCGGTTGCCGAAGTAGAGCGTGCCGTCTGCGCCAATAGCCGGCGAGGAATTTACATCCCTATTAGTCAAGTATTTCCACTTGAGGCTGCCGTCGGAGTGAAGAGCGTAGAAATAATCGTCATAAGAGCCGAAGTAGAGCGTACCGTCCGCACCAATAGCCGGCGAAGAATATATAGCATAGCCAGTCTGGTATTTCCACTTGAGGCTGCCGTCATCATTGAGAGCGTAAAGGCAACTGTCCAAAGAGCCGAAGTAGATCGTACCATCAGCACCAACAGCCGGCGAGGTATTTACTGATCCACCAGCCTGGTACATCCACTTGAGGGTACTGTCGGCATTGATAGCGTAAAGGTAGCCACCATTTGTGCCAAAGTAGAGCGTACCGTCCGCGCCAATAGCCGGTGAGGAATATAAAGCACTGTTAGTCCGGTATTTCCACTTGAGTACTGGGACATCGGCAAAGGAGGAACTCATTGCTGAAAATACGGCGAGGAAGCAAAAAACAACCAGACGGCACTTCGAGTGAAATCTTCACAAGTAAGACATGACGCCTCCTTAAATGTTAATAATTACAATGAGGTTTATTCTTCGGTGAGATAGTAGTTTCATTTTTGATCCTCCTCGACAAAGGCTGAGCTTAAAATTGTTATTCCTCGGAATCCCCGATAAACTTGCCTTGGCTCAGTCTATCATCGGGTTAATGTTTTGGCGCTGGAAGTTAATTGATGCAGGACAATCAGAGCTGGACAAGTCGATATACTGCTGATCGAATCGCAGGGATGGCGCTCATTGGGATTGTTATTCTACTGAATCCACAAGGCAAATTTGCCTTGGCGGCTGCTTTCTCGAATAACATTTTGGTACTGGAACTTAAATAACTAGAGTTTGTGCAGGCTTGGCCAGTTGGAAGGCGGCTGTCCGAATCGAGTTTATATTGCTCATATCGAATGGTAGGAACTATAAATTATTATATAATTTCTCAAAACACTATGCAATAGTTTTGTCAAGATTTTTATCAAATAAATAAATACAGAAAGCTTGGATTTTTTTCCGCGGAAGGTTTTGCACACCGATATGCTGTCAGGCATGCTGGACAATAAGTAAATGCAGTTTTGGTGCAGTTCTCAGGACTTGAAATTGTTTTTTCAGACCTCCTCCCAAGGAAAAAGTTCCTCTTGCTTTTATTGATTTTTTCTTGACCGGGCTCTCTCATAGACATCCGCTGTCTTCTATGAGCGAAGTTCAAAATTGCGGGATGTATAGTTTTGGACTCCAGATTGATATGCAGGCGGTCTCTCAGACCCTTAAAATGCCGTAGAAAAGTATGCTGAGTTTGAGAATAAAGCGATCGGGGAGTGAGTTGTGTCGAAAAAGTAGTCACAAATCGTCGAAAAAATGGACACAGATTGAGAATGTGCGCCAAACTTGAAAAAAAGAGCGGACCTGCGAAATCTCGCATACCCGCTCCAATACTGGATTTAAAGATGGTGGGCGCTACCGGATTCGAAGTGAGTGACCTCCTTCATGTCAAATGTGTTTCAGCCGATTATTTCAGTTTAGGTAACTTATTAAATAACATCTCAAAAGCGCACGATTGCCCGCTCTGCGCTTTTTTAGACTGAATGCTATTAATGCCATAGATGTATTAAATGTCCCCTATTTTGTCACAGCTACGGCACAATTTAATCTCCATTACAAACTCGAGTTTACGGGACGGCCTGGATTATTTTACTCATTTATTGCCCTCAGCAGCCAAAATGGGCTTACGGCGAACAATTTATGTCCAGCAGAATAAAATTTCTCGCGGTGAGGATAATGACTCTCGGAGACTATAACTTGGTGTTCGAGGTGATTACTTGAGAAAGAGTCTGACTTTTTCCCTCACTTCCTGGTAGACAAGAGGCTTGTTCAGGAAATCAGCGGCCCCGGCCTCCCTGGCCTGTCTGACCGACGTGCTCGAGTTGAAATCGCTCAGCACAATCAGCGGAATCTTCATTGTCGCTTCATGACTGGTGATTTGTTTTATGACTTCCAGACTGTTCGGGGCCAGGTCTAAATCCAGCAAAATGATATCAGGCCGCTGTCTGATGGCTTTGGTTACTCCATCCGTGCCATTGAATGCCGCCAGGACATGGAATCCATCACGGGCCAGGTTTCTACAGAGAACCTGGAATAAATTCCTGTCATTACCGATTACCAATATTCTCAACCCTTTTTCGCCGTGGGCGATATTCTTCCAGGCCTTTTCCAGGCTATCCTGCACTGTCTCTTCGCTGTCGTATTCCACGATCTTTAATAAAGCCTTAAGATGTGGCTGGTTGTGGCTGATCTGGCCGATGGTCCATACCGCGCTGGCCCGCATCACTGGACTGGAGTCGAAAAGCATTTCTCTCAACGGTTCTTCAACCTCCCGGAAACCAAGGTTCCATAACGCTTTTATGGCATTGGCCCGCACGCGATTGTTCCTGTCCATCTTGAATCTCATCAGAATACCTAAAATGTTGGGGTCGCCGATTATTTCGAGAGCTTCGATGACATTGGCCCGTACCCGGTGATCCCGGTCGCGGAGCAGTTTGACCAGCAGGCTTATTTCCGACTGGCTGGATATCTCGGCGATCATCCTGACCGCAGTGGCCTGGACCCGCTCATCGTCATCGACTATTACATCCGCCAATTTCTGTATGGTAAATTCTTTGTTTTCCTGGATAAGAATATCATAAATCGTTTCGGTGAATTTCGGGCCCACCAGATCGATATCCTTAAGGTAAAGATATTTATTGTCGAGAATTACCAGAAGATCTATGAACTGTTTTTTCTGGTCGGCATCCAACGTGTGGCTTTCCTCGTCTTCCTTGAGTGCCCGCAGGATAATTTTTATGACCGTATTGCGGGCCAGCTTGCGGATAAAATCACTGGGGTACTGAGATAAGGGCAGGATATATTTCAGCTGACTGAGCCCTCCGATATTGACTAATTGCTTGAGCGGCTGAATTTTTTTGGCGTCGGGCCATCTCCTGAGTTCCCGGGCGTAATAAGTGGCCCGCTCATCCAGGTCCATCTCGTATGGTTTTTTGGCTGGCGGGACAGCGGCGGGCTGCGCTTGGGCCTCTGGTCCAGCGGATATCTGTAATCCGGGAGGAGTAAATTCCACCCCTTCCTTAAATTCCATTATATCTTCTTTTTCTTTGGACAAGGTGCCTTCCTCTGGTGAAGCTGAATCGGAAGTGGTTTCTTGGGTATTCACTTTTCCAGGGCATTTTGGACCGAGATAAGAACTTTAGACCCGTCAAACGGCTTGGTTATATAATCATAAGCGCCAAGTAAAAGGACATCCGAGATATCGTAATCATCCGTATATCCTGTCATCATGATTACCCTGGTATCTTTAAACCTGTCCGTTATCTGCTTGAGCAGCTCGAACCCATCGATACCGGGCATCCTGACATCCGAAATGACCAGATCGTATTTTTCTTTCTCGACTTTTTTCAAAGCCCCTTCGCCGCTGAAAGTCTTATCGATACTAAATCCTTCATCCTCCAGGATCGCTCCCAACATATCCAGGATCTGTTCATCATCGTCCACCAGCAGTATCTTTTTGTTTTCCATATTTATTATCCTGTTAAAGATTACCTGAAAAGCACCGCTGATAAGAATAAAGATTACTCGGCGCACGGACACACGGTCAGAATTCAGAAATGATCCTCAATTTATTATTATCGCAAAATATCAGTCGCAGTGCAAGCCGGAATGAGGGGAACTTTTCGCTTATTGGCCTTCCTGGAAATCGCCCCGCCTCAGTGAGCTCGCGGCGAAATCCATGATGGTGTCTTTATGAAAGATGAATATCTTGTTCCGCTCCTCGACAGTGATATACTTTTTATAATCGCCGATCTGGATGGTCGTGTTGCGGAAGACAGTCCCGTTGACTTTGATAGAAGGCTTCTCCTTTTCTATCAGCTCGTCGATTTTATCTCTTCTCATTGTCTGCAGGCTTTTGATTTCCTCGGCTATATTGTTCTGGGAAAAGGACAGTTTCTTTAACAGAAGCTTTTTCCCCTCGGACAATAATTCTGTCGGTCCGGCAGCCTTGAAAAGCTTGATCGTTTTATTGACCTTTTCCTGATTTTCGAGAAGCTTTTTAATTTTTTCATCCAGCTCCATGATTTCGCTGTTGTAGCCGACACATAAATGAGTTTTAATGTTCTGCGCGTTGCCCGCGTTGACAACTTCTATGCCCTTTCCGGCAACCAGGACCCCTCCGATCACTATGCCCTTTACGCCCATCACTTTTATAATCCCGCCAGCCTGGAGGTAGGAGTAAAGAACTTCACCCCCGACTACTATATCCCCTTTGGCGATTATTTTCTGCTGCTTGATATGGCCTACGGTGACATTGTTTCCCTGGATCAATCCCTTGCCCATGCCCAGGAAGCCTTCTTTTACAATTACATCGCCAGCGGCAATTACCGTGGAATCCTCGACGCAGCGGTATATTTCCACGTTCTCGCCGCACTCGACCGAGAAGCCGCTTTTGACATCCCCTTTGATTATCAGGGACTTGAGATAATTGACATTCCCTGTCGAATAATCGATATGCCCTTCAATTATGATCAAGTCTTTGATCGTCAGATTCGGATTGAGAAACCCGCTTTTCAGGGCGACGAGCTGGAGTGGATTTTTCTCTGACACCGCGACATCCGGGCTCTTTCTGAAATCCAGGTCCTTGCCCGGTTTGTGCGATATTTCCTCCCCGGTCACCTTGTAGCCTTTTTCACCCGGAGTAGCCGGTGTTTTCACGGCGACTACTTCTCCTTGATTGATGACATTTTTCAGCCTCATTTTCTTGAAATCGACCCGGCCCCTGACATCCATGCACTCTTCGGTGTCGGTTTCCCGGGTAATAATTCTGATAACGGCATCCCGGCCATTGACAGGCAGCTTCCCCTGGGCAACCAGAACCTCCTGGTCGTAAACCTGCAGGTCGACTATTTTTTCCAGGTTTTCCTGGATGATCCCTTCGACTACCTTGTTCGCTTTCAGGTATTCACACAGAGAGTTAAAGCCGATTGCCCGGGGTTTCCCCGGATGGATCACTTTGAGGTAGGCTTCCATCCTGTTTTCCGATATTCTCACTTTAAGCTGGGGAGGGATGGCTTTGGGGAGCGCCTCGGCTTCGACAATTTTGGCGTCCAATGGCCCCAGTTCCTGGCTCAGCTCGAATTTCAGCCTTTCCAGGTCCAGCTTCTCGATAAAATCAAGCTCTTCTTCGATTGTCCTTTTAATTTCGGGTTCTTCCGGCATCGAGATTACTCCTACTCTTGGTATTTTTCCCGCAAGGAGATGAACTCGTCCTCGCATTCGAGGAATCCCTGAACAATATCGGGATCGAACTGGGAACCGGCCCTTTGCTCGATCATTTCTTTCACCTCTTCGTGAGGATACCCGAAGGGGCGGTAAACCCTGGGAAAACTGAGCGCGTCGTAGAAATCGGCCAGGGAGAGGATTCTCGCTGAAAGGGGGATTTTATTACCTTTCAGCCCATCGGGGTACCCGCTGCCGTCAAAGTGCTCATGGTGGCTCCTGGCGACTTCAATCCCGAGAGAAAGAAAAGTCTGGCCTTTCACTTTGACCTGGATATCCTCGATAGCCCTGGCTCCGATGACTGTGTGAGTTTTCATTATTTCGAACTCTTCCGGGGTCAGCTTGCCGGGTTTCCGCAAGATTATATCCAGCACCCCGACCTTGCCGATATCGTGAAGGGGCGCGGACTCAAAGAGAAGATTCAAATATTCGTCATCGAGAATGTCGCGGTAAAGCCCGATCTCTCTCAATTTCCCGGCCAGGGCCACGGCATAGTGGGCCATGCGTTCCAGATGAAACCCGGTCTCTTCATCCCTGTATTCAGCCAGGCAGGCCAGGCCGAAAATAGTGGCCGTGCGCGCCGCCTCGAGCTCTGTAGTCCGCTCTTTCACTTTCTTCTCGATATCGACCAGGTACAGCCGGCGTTCTTTCCTTATCCTTCTCTGTTCTAAAGCTTTTTCCACCCGGATCAGCAGGATATCGACGTCCACCGGTTTCTGCAGGAAATCATAAGCCCCTGATTTTATGGATTCCACTGCGGAGTTGACCTCGGCGTACCCGGAGAGCATTATGACCGCCAGGTCGTTGCCGTATTTCAAAAGCTCGGGAAGGACATCCAGTCCCGTGGGCCCGGGCATAATGACATCCAGCAGGGCGATGTCGTAATCGAGGGAGTTTTTCCTGACCATTTCCACAGCCTGGGGGCCGTTCTCCGCTAGGTCAATATACCAGCCGTTGTCCTCGAAAATGCTGCGGATAAATTTCCTTATCTGCTCATCGTCATCCACGACCAGCATCCTGATCTTTTCCTTTGTCTCTTCCATAGACGCTTTCCTTTCTCTTACTTTTCTTTATCGAGGACTTCCCGGATAGTCCGGGCAAGAACTTTCTCCTGATAAGGCTTGGGGACAAAGGCTTTCACTCCAGCGGCCAGGAGGTCTTTTTCGTTCTGGACCGAAAAGCCGCTGGACATGACAATCCTGGCCCGGGGGTTTATCCTGATAATCTCCCTGAATAGCTCGGGACCGCTCATCCTGGGCATTACTATATCCAGCAGGACAAGATCGATGTTTTCACCCTTTTCCCGGTAAATATTCAATCCTTCCAGACCATCCCTGGCGGTCAGGCATTTATAGCCGTAATCCTCCAGGATACCGGAGACCAGGTTCACGATCATTTCTTCATCATCGACCACGAGTACGGTCTCTTTCCCGCCCTTGACCGCAGGCTCCGCCCCGGCTTTTGCCTTTTCCTTTTCCTCGGTGCGGGGAAAGTAGACCTTGAAAATGGTCCCTTTTCCGACCTCGCTATAGACATTGATAAACCCATAGTGGTTCTTAACTATGCCGTAGATAATAGACAGTCCCAGCCCGGTGCCCTGGCCAACCGGCTTGGTGGTGAAGAAAGGCTCGAAGATTCTGGAGATAGTGGCTTTGTCCATCCCGGCGCCTGTATCGGTAAAAGAGAGCAGGACATGGGGCCCGGGTTTGGCGTAAAGATGGCTGTTAAGATATTTCTTGTCGATCTCGATGTTCGAGGTTTCAATCCGTATTTTCCCTCCCTCCGGCATGGCGTCCCGGGAGTTCAGGGCCAGGTTCATGAGAATCTGTTGAATCTGCGTATTGTCGGCCTTGACCAGCCCCAGGCTCTCGCTCAGGCTGCTTTCGATCATGATATTCGCGCCCAGAGTGCGCTTCAGGAAGCGGAGCGACTGGCTGACAATGTCGTTTAAATTTACAGTCTCAAATTTTGGCGGCTGTTTGCGGCTGAAAGTCAAAAGCTGCCTGGTTATTTCGGCTCCTCTCTGGGAGGCCTTTTCCACTTCCTCGATCCTCTTTCTGTACTTCTCGGGGATCTCCTCCACCCTTTTAATCATTGAGGAATAACCCATGATCGTGGTCAGGATATTGTTGAAATCGTGGGCCACCCCGCCGGCCAAGAGGCCAAGGGATTCCATTTTCTGGGCGTGGCGGAGCTGGTTTTCCATGTCCAGCTCCTGGGTTATGTCGCGCTTGGCCGCCGCATAATTGACAATTTTGCCTTGTGCATCGAAGACAGGAGAAATGGTCGCTTTCTCATGGTAGAGGGTACCGTCTTTTTTCCGGTTAACAAAATGCCCCTTCCAGACTTGTCCGTTTTTAATGGTCTCCCAAAGCTCCTGGTAGAAAGCCGCATCCTGCTGACCGCTTTTCAAAAGTCGCGGGGTTTGGCCCAGGGCCTCAGCCTGAGTATAGCCGGTGATCTTTTCGAAAGCCGGGTTGACATATTCGATTGTTCCGGCGCTGTCTGTAATGACAATCATCTCCGCCGACTGGCCGATCGCGGTCTCCAGAAGCACCCGGGCTTCCTCGGCTTTCTTGCGCGCGGTTATATCCCAGAAAATGCCCATTATACCGACAGGCTTGCCTTTTTCATCTTTTACAGGGACTTTTATAGTCTGAACCCAAAACTCGATCCCGTTCTGGATATATTTCTCTTCAATCTCTTCTGTTTTATTAGTCTCAATCACTCTTTTATCATCAGCCCTGTATTTTTCGGCCAGCTCTTTGGGATGGAAATCGAAATCAGTCTTGCCTGCTATTTCTTCGGCTTTGATTTTTAAATCCAGGGCATAATTTTGGTTGCAAGACACATAGACTGAAGCGGAGTCCTTGAGGAATATCTTTTGGGGAATATTTTCGACCAATGTTTTGTACTTATCCTCGCTTATCTTTAGCTTTTCCTCGGCTCGCTTGCGCTCGGTGATATCCCGGACAGTAGTCCGCAGGCCTGTTACCCGGCCTTGATCGTCGATTATCAGGTTTTCCGCGATCAGGCATTCAATGACCCTTCCATCTTTGCAAACCATCTTCCTTTCAAAAGGCTCGATCTTTTTTCTGCTTTTGATTTTTAATTTTAAGCCTTTGACTGATTTTTCCCTGTCTTCAAGGGCGATAAACTCTTTAATCGGGCGACCGATCATTTCTTCCTTGCTGTAACCAAGGAGCTCCGCATCTGTCTGGTTGACTCTGACAATATTACCTTTGGTGTCAAGCTCGTGGTAACCGACCGGGGCATTGTCGTACAGCTCGCGGTATTTCTTTTCCGACTCTTTAAGCTGTTCCTCCATGAGTACGCGGCTGGTAATATCCTCAACCGTAGCCACCATGCCGCTCAAGGCGCCCGAGCTATCGAACATGGGCGTGGCATTAATCGAAAGCAGCACCCGCCTTCCATCGGGCCATTCGATGGCGTGGCGGATATCGTAAACAGGCAGACCGGTCTTCATTACCAGCCGGAAGGGTAGTTTATCATCCGGGAATGGATTGCCTTCATAGTCTGTGATCCGCCATTTGGGATCGTTGTAAGTGCGGCAGGTGATATCTTTCCCGCTCAAACCCAGGACTTCTTCCGCCCGGGGGTTGGCAAAGGTAATCTGACCGTGGCAATCGACCATGATGATCCCTGCGGGGCTGGTTTCCATGATGCGGTCCAGGAGGTCGCGCTCCCGCTGAAGGGCTTCCTCTGCCTGCTTGCGCTTCTCTTCAACTTCCAGGCTGAACAGGGCGAAAGTGATATCACCGGCAACCTCCACGATCAAGTTTTTCTCTTCCGGGTCTTTGATGAATTCTCTATGGACTGAGCAACACAACAGGCCGTAAATTTTTCCCTGGTTTTCCAATCGAATACACAATCCTCCTTTATCACTATAAACGCCCGTCAGGGGGCAGCCGGTGCATTCGGATGACGGATCCTCGGTGACCACTACGTCCGGCTGCTCGAGGGCTTTCCGGCAGCAACCAGGCAAGTCGTTTCGCTTCAGGCGCTCTAGCAGGGGCTGGAAATCTTTTCCCAGGCCGGCTTGGGCAGCCCTGACAAATCCTCCTGCCTCATCCAATAGAACAATCCATACATTACAATCACTTCGATTCTCAATCAGTCTGTCGCAAATGCCCTGAAGCAGAATGTCGCGGTCTTTTTCCTTGGTGATGAGTTGGTTGACATTGCGCACGGCGAGGATCATCCGGTTTAGATAAGAAATCCTCTGTGTCCGTTCTATCACCTTTTTTTCAAGCTGCTCGTTGAGGGCTTTAAGCTGGCCTTGCGCTTTTTTCAATTCTTTGTTGGCTTGCTCCAGTTCGCGGCTTTTCTGGACAGTGATGTCATATGTGGAAATAAGAAGATCTAAAATCTGCAGGCGATCTGATGTTATAAAATGCCGCTGCCCGGCAAAAAAAACTTCTATACCCATTTCCGCAGTCGACTTCTTCCTCATCTCCCTGTTTACAATAACATAGTTAATGCGGGATAGAAGAAACTTCATATCATAAGGCTTGGTGACAAAGTTTTCTGCTCCGCTGGACAGCCCTTTGATGATATCATCGGGTTCTGAGAGAGCTGTCAGAAGGATCACCGGAATATCTTTTAGTTTTTCATCTGTCTTGATTTTCCGACAGAGTTCAAAGCCATCCATTTCGGGCATGACGATGTCGCTGATAATAAGAGTAGGCCTGTGCTCTTTCAGGAAAGCTAAAGCCTCGCGGCCGTTCCGGGCGATTGAAACCATGAATCCTTTTTTATCGAGATGGTACTGCAATTTTATAGCCTGGGTCGGGCTGTCCTCGACGATTAATATTTCAACTTTTTTATTATCATTTTTTTCTTTTGATTTCATTATTCAGTCTCCTGATTTAAAACTGGAAAATATCAGAGCTGTAAATCCGGTTCTCCTGACCCTGAAAACCTTAAATATCCATGGTCTGGAAGTGTATTGATAAAAAATCTAAGCCTATGATTTCCCTCGGGGCCGTAGGGGCGGTTGGCCAACCGCCCCTACGAAAAGTTAATTTACCAAGCAGTTACAATCTAGTATCCCGTCTCAGAAATAAGTTGTAAAATTGAATGCCTGTTTGTGGCTTAAGCGTTTCATTCGCAAATCCCCCCTTCCCCCTTTTGGTAAAGGGGGGAAGTACAGGACCTCCCCATTTTTCAAAGAATGATTGAGGGGTATTTAATAAAATACGCTTAAATATAACGTTATTTACGAGAAACAACAATAGACAGTTTTTATATTAAGCTTATAAGCGTCTGTGCGATCTGGGCCGGCGGCAGTACATATCTTGCCGCGCCGATTTTTTCTGCTTTGCCCGGCATGCCGAAAACCACGGAGCTTTCTTTATCCTGCACAATAGTCAACGCGCCCTTTTCTTTCATCAAATACAATTCTTTAGCCCCATCGCTGCCCATGCCTGTAAGGAGCACACCGGCTGCATTAGGACCAAAAACCTCGGCAACAGAGCGGAAAAGGTAAGACACGGACGGGCGCAAATTGTGTTCTTTTTCTCCATCACTGAGTGATATCCTCTTATTCCTGGACACTCCCAGGTGAGAATCATCCGGAGCTAAATAGGCATGGCCCGGCTGTGGTATTTCGCCTTCGGTGGCCAGGCGAACCGGGAATCCGGTGCTTTGAATGAGCCAGTCTATCATCCCGGGGAGAAAACCGGCCGAGATATGCTGGACGATTAAAATGGGAACAGGGAAACCAGTTGGAAGCGCGGCAAGTATTTTTTGCAGAACAACCGGGCCGCCGGTGGATGCGCCGATGGCCACGAGTTTTATCTCCGCGGCCGGTTCCGGCAGATGTCGTGTCTTTAACAACGCTTCAGGGACCCACTCTATCGGCTGAATCTTAGGCCGCCGGGTCACCACCTTCACCTCAGACATCAGTTTTACTGTTTTAATGAGTTCATTGGCTGATTTTTCATAATCCGGGTGTCCTATACCAGGTGGTTTGGCGACAACAGAAACAGCCCCAGCTTCCAGGGCCAGAAATGTTTTTTCGACCTCGCCCGGGTCCCAGCTGGCGCTCACAATGACAACTGGTACAGGGCAGGTCTCCATGATTCTGCGGGTGGCCAGAAAGCCGCTCATTCTGGGCAGATTAATGTCCATGGTAACCACGTCCGGCTTCTTTTGATTTACCATCTCGACCGCTTCCAGGCCGTCATTTGCCGCTCCAACTACCCGGATATCCGGATCCTTTTCCAGGATGTATTTCAGATTCAGCCGCACTACCAGGGAATCATCTACAATCAGCACCTTGATCATGGAGTCAATCCTTTAATTAAATGAGTCTCCGGACTACTTCCAGCAAATTGCTCTGGTCAAAGCTGCTTTTGACAATATAGGCATTGGCCCCGACATCGATGCCCCGCTCCCGGTCCTCCCGGGATTCCAGGGCAGTCACCAGCACCACAGGTAATTCGGCAAGCTTCTTGTCGCTGCGAATCCTGGAGGTTAGCTCGATGCCATTCATCCGCGGCATATCGATGTCCGAGACAACCAGGTCGAAACCCTCGGTTCTCAGTATGGTAAATGCATCCACGCCGTCGACAGCCGCTTTGACCTGGTATCCGGCCATTTCCAGAATATTCTTGATTAACATTCTGGCGGTGATAGAATCTTCCACGACCAGGACAGATTTTTTCTTTTCCACGGCTTCTTTTGCCCCAGCGGCGGCAGCGAAGGGAGAGGCGGTAACTTTTACAGCCGATTTCATCAAATCCGGGACATTGAGGATGGGGACCACCCGGCCCGAACCGAGAACTGTGGCGCCGGAGATATTCCGTACACGGGTGAGCTGCCGGACCAGACTTTTAATCAGCACTTCCTGCTCATTGAGTATCTTGTCCACACTGAAAGCTATGCTTTTTCCCGCATTGCCCAGGACCAGCAAAAGGACAGACCCTGAATTGTCTTCTGCATTCATTTTGTGGGGCAGTCCCAGGACTTCACCGAGCCTCACCAGGGAAATGGTGCGTCCATCCAGGTGAACTGTTTCCCTGTTCTCGACCGTTTTTATCTCCTCCTTTTTGATTCTCACGGAGCGTTCCACATTGGCTGTGGGAACGACAAACAATTGTTCATTGGCCTCGACCAGGACACCCCTGAACGTAGCCAGCGTTATGGGAAGAAGCAGTCTGAAGGAGGTGCCTTTGCCTGGAGCAGTTTCCACGGATATCAGCCCGCCGAGTCTTTCAATTTTTTCCCGTACAATGGCCAGGCCGAGCCCCCTGCCCGAGATATCGGTAATGATTGGACTGGTGGAAACACCTGACTCGAAAATGAGCCCAAGCAGCTCTTTATTATCGAGCTGCCGGCCCTTTTTTTCTAAAATAACTCTGCGTTTGACAGCCGCATTTTTTACTCTCTCCAGGTCAATTCCGGCTCCGTCATCGGAAACTAATATCTCAATTTGGTTGCTTTTCAAGTGTGAGATGGCTATGACAACCAAACCAGAGGGTGTTTTCTTCTTGCGCTCCCGCTCCCGGGGTTTTTCGATGCCATGGTCGATACAGTTTCTCACCAGATGGATCAGGGGGACTTTCATCTCCTCCATTATCCGCCGATCCACTTTAACCTCACCACCTTTGATCTCCAGTTTTACTTCCTTGCTTTGATCCCGGGAAAGGTCGCGAACCAGTTTGGGGAAGATTTCCAAAAGCGAGGAGAAGGGAAGCATAAGGACCCGCTGCATATCCTCGAGGAGATGTTCCACCATTCCGCTCAAGGCCCGGTAATCCTGCTCCGCCGATCGTTCAAGCGCGGTAAGCCTGTTCTCCAATGATTTTATATAGGCCAGGTTCCAATCAAGAAATTTCAACAGTCTGGCAGTCTGAAAACTGGTCTGGCCCGGCTCCTTTTTTCCGGGTTCTTTGTCCGGCAGCTTGCGGATCATCTGTATCCTCGGGTATTCTTTCCCCCATTCCTTTTTCCATAAATCGATAGTGGCTAATGCATCCCGAATTTCGACAGCGCGCTGGCCCGTGGCCAGTTTGACAGCGGGCATTTCTTCTATCTGGCGCAAGATGGAGTCTAATTCGGCTGCGGAGATTCTTACCGTTTCAGTGGGTGCGGGTTTCTCTTTCGCCGAAAGATAATCCTGAGGCAGAGGGGCATGGGTCCCTGGCGCAGTCTCGATCGGAGACGGCTTTTCCTTTTCTTTGGTCTTCTCCGGTTTTTTCTTTTCCGGTTTTGCAGGCTCAGGAGAGGAGGCTCGATAGCTTTCTGGCGCAGGAGGGGCTTCATCCTCCGGGGGCAAAGCTGTACTGTCCGGCGTTTTTGCTGACTCGCCGGCTGCAAGGCGGTCTATTTGCTCCAGGAGTTCTGAAATACCGGTCTGTTCCTCTTCCGGAGAAGAGAGGAGTTTTTTTATCGTATCCAACGCCTGGTATAATATGTCGAACTGTTCCGGCGAAAGACTTATATTCCGGCGTTTCCAGGCAGAGAAAATGCTTTCCAGGGACCGGCAGACAGATTCGATCACGGTCATGTTGACTGAGCGGGCCGCGCCTTTCAAACTGTGCGTTTCCCGGAAAATGGTCTCGATAATGGTTATTCTCTTTTCCGGCTGCGGTGTTTTCTCCAGGTCCAGTAATCCGGAAGAAATGGTTTTGAGGTGCTCTTCCGCCTCAAGTTTGAACGCGGCCATAAGCTTTTTAATAAATTCATCTTCTTTTTTACGCATTTTGACTCCTTAAATACTTATATTTTATATCGCTCCGTTAACTGTTTCAGTTCCTGACCCAGCTCAGCGATTGTCAGCGCTGCGGTTTCCAACTGTTTCGTGCTGGCAGAATTCTGGCTGCTGGCCTGCTTGATATTCTCCATGGCTGTGGCGGCCTGATCTATGCCCACCATTTGCTGCTGGCTCGCTGCCGCTATCTGCACAGCCGCCTGAGCCGCTTCGGCTACGCTGTTTGAAAGCGCCAGGATAGACTCGCCGGCCTGGGCGGATTGTTTCACACCCTTCTCCACTGCTTTGGCGCCCTGTTCGGCGACCATTACCGCGACCCCGGTCGCTTTTTGAATCTCGCTCAAAATGCCCTGTACCTGGCTCGTTGCCTTCTTCGACTGCTCCGCCAGATTCTTGATTTCCTGGGCCACTACCGTGAAACCTTTACCCTGTTCGCCCGCCTTAGCCGCTTCAATGGCTGCGTTTACAGCCAGAAGGTTCGATTGGTCGGCCAGGTCATTGACTGTGGCAATTATCTCCCCTATGGCCTGGCTCTGCTCACTGAGTCTCATAATGCTCTCGCCTATGGACTCCATCTGTTCCCGGATGTCATTCATCCCCTCAGTAGTATTATCTGTAGCTTTCTTGCCGTCCTTCGATATTTGCTCTGTCTGCTGGGCAATATCGGATACATATTTGGCCTTTTTATTGGCCATCTGGCTTGTCTGTTTAACCTCTTCCATCGTCGTTGAAGTCTCACTAATAGAGGTAGCCGTTTCAGCAGTGCCGGAAGCGAGTTCTGCTACCGAGGCCGAAATCTCACTGGCCGAGGAAGCCAGGGTACTTATGCCTTCCGTGAGCTTGTGGGTCTGCTTTTGCAGATTCTCAACCATACTGCTTAAGGCATTCCCAAGAATGTCTTTCTCTGAACTTACTTTCACATCTACTCTCAGATCACCTGCCGCAATTTGTTCGGCTAAGCCTACTTTTTCTTTGAGATACCGGGTCATATTGCTAAACGCCTCTAAAAGAATTCCTATTTCATCACCTCTACCTTTATCAGTAAAATTCCCGGGCAGGTCTCCAGAGGCAATTTGTTTAGATATTGAAACAACTTGATCCAAAGGTACGGTTATGTTGCGGGTGATAAAAAATCCGGCCAGGCTTAAGAACACAACTCCAAATATGAAACCTAAAATGATAGTCTGTTTTGTTTTCTGAGCGTCTGATTCAGCATCCGAATGCCGGGCTTCGAGCAATTTATCTTCCTCGTCGCCAATTTCCCGGACGAGGTTTCGGATTAACTCACTGGTTTTCTGTACTTCATCTTTTTCAGTTTGCACCATCTTCAATGCAGCTTCTAATCCTTCTTCCCGGCGAAGATTAATACCTTTTTCAAGTACGCTTAATTCTTCGGTGATTAATGGCCTTATAACATCGAGGTTCTTTTGGACGTTCGGACTTATCGAAATTTCTTTGATACTGTCTAAAGCACTTAATACCTTTCCAGACTGGTCCTTATAACGTTCTGAATAGATATCCAATCCTGTCATTATGTAACCACGCTCACCGGCCTCACTCGCTCTTAAATTTGAAAGCATTTTTTCGAGCATTAAAATAACCTGATTGGTATGCGATTCCCTCCTGTTGGTTTCAAGAAGCTGATTAATATTTATATATGATACCAAACAAACCAAACTAATAATTAATAATGATATGGTAAAACCACCGCCGATTTTTTTCCCGATTGACCATTTCATATTTACCTCCATTTTTGTGAATTATTTAATCATATATCATTTGTTGATTTAAAATTCGCCCTGATCATTAACCAGAATACTGTTATCCATAAGGAGTTTTATCGCCTCGAGTACTACCTCCCTTTCCCTGGTCACCCCTTTCAGATACTCCGCGCGGATCTCGGTAAGTGTGGGAAGCGAAGGCTGAATCTCCTTTCGCGCAATGAACCGGACGCCGAGAATTTTGTCCGCCAGGATGCCGAACTCCATTTCATCCTTGTGCAGGATGACGACCTTGTTGAGGTCGGTCAGACCCTTTTCCGGCAGGCCAAAAAACTTCTTCAGGTCAATGACCGAGAGAATCCGCCCCCGCACGTTGATTATGCCGAGAACGAACGGCGGCACGCACGGCAGCGGGGTGAGTTCTTTGAGCGGATAGACTTCCCGGATGTAAGCTGTCTCGAGGGCATAAGTCTCATAAGCCAGGAGAAACTCGACCACCTCGAGATATTCTTCAGCCTTTTTTTCCCGTTCAGGCTCCCGGGCCAGAATTTTTGCCCTGGCTTTGAGGATATTTTTCTTTTCTCCAGGCCCTGGCGTGAAGCTCGGGTAAACGGGGTGGTCCGACCTTGTTTTATTTTTATTCATACGCAAGCGTGCCTTTCGATCATAAGTGATATTATTTCTGAGAGCCGTCCAACAGTTACGCCGTCAGCTTCGGGCAAAACCTCTGCTTGACCGTAACTCTCGAGGAGAGCGAGGGCATTCCGGAAATGCCTTTCCGATTCCTTGAGTTTCCCTTGCCGGGAGGCGATATTGCCCAGCGCGAAATGAGCCAGGATAAAGTCCGGATCAAGGTAGAGCGCCCGCTTTAACGAGGCGCTGGCTTCATTGACTTGCCCCAGCTCCTGAAGGATCGTTGCCCGGAGATAGTGGGCGCCGGGATTCAGTTTATCGGCAGACACCGCTTTTTCGCACCACTCGAAAGCCTCGGTCAGTTGGCCCATGTTGGCGTACACCCTGGCTAATAAAGCGAATGCCTGATAGTCATCCGGAGCCGACTTGATTAACTTATCCGCTGCCGCGGTGTAGTTGCCTTGGCCGTACAAGGCCCGGGCTTCTTCAAAGAGAGTGGGGCGGGGTTCCGGGATGAGCTGCGGCTCCGGCTCTTGTCGCTCCGGCCTTGCCACAGGGTGTTGATCCGGATCGGACTGGACAGGCCAGGGAAGGGGAGGCTCGACTTCGAGATCGAGTTCAAGCGGGTGCTCAAGTATTGTAAAGGCCGGTTCAAAATCTTGCGCCGGGAGAACCGGACGCCGGTCTTTTTTGTACAGATCTTTTCGATAGAGGATGGCCTGGGGAAAATTTACACTCGCGAACTGCGAGAAGAGAAGTTGTGAGGTTTCGCTGGGACTGACTGCCAGCCAGCCGTCATCCACCAGGACCTGGTACAGTTTTCGAATGACTTTTTTTTGCTGCTCCGGAGCAAAATACATGAGCACGTTTTTACAAAATATCAGATCCATGGCATTGGTATCGTTTAAGAGCGATGGATATGTGTCTTCCGCTAAATTGAGATAGGCGAACTGGACCATCCTCTTAATTTGGGGAAGAATTTTATAACAGTTTTCTTTTGTTTTGGTGAAATATTCTTCTTTCAAATCCGGAGGAGTGTTTCGAAACGACCACTCTTTGTAAAGGCCCAGCGAGGCCTTTTCTAGAAAACGGGGGTTAATGTCAGTAGCCAGGATGGTCACGTTCCAATCATTTATATCAGGGATCATTTTACTTAGCAGGATAGCGATTGAATAAGGCTCCTCACCAGTGGCGCAGCCCGCGCTCCATATTCTGAGGAGACGGCCGTTTTCTCGGCGGGGATGAATCAATTCCGGCAGGATGTGCTCCCGGAGAGTGTCAAATAGCGGTTTCTCGCGGAAGAAATAGGTTTCCCCGACAGTGATATGGCTGGCCAGAATCTCGATCTGGTTCCTGGTCAAAGGCTCGGACAAAAGCCACTGGATGCATGACCCGGCATCATTAAAACCGAACTCCGGTGCGGCGGAACGAATGCCCCTTTGGATGTCAGGCCAGCGGTCTGTGGGGAAATGTAAGCCCATATGAGAAGAGATCAGTTCACTGAGCCGTGATAGAGAGATATTGGAAATGCTTTCAGTCATCCTTTTTCCCTTTCACTGCTTTGTCCAGCATTGTTTCTTCCTCAAGGGAAAGAAACCTTTCAAGGTCGTGAATGAGAATCATACCGTCTTCAAGCTTTATCACTCCATCGATAAGCTCCATTCCGGGCGTGACCTTTTCTGCCGGCACCAGTTTTTCCTTTGCGGGTTGAATGATCCCATTGACCATGTCAACCACCAGCGCCACAGTCCGTTTTTTAGTATGGGCAATGATGAACCGGTCGTCCGGGTCTATTTTTCGCTCCGGCAGGTCAAATCGTTTCCGGATATTAAGAACGGGGATGACCTGACCTCGCATATTGATAATGCCGAGAACAATATCCGGGGCTTTAGGCAGCGGCATGACCTCGACTGCGTGAACGACTCTTTCCACGGCATGGAGATAGAGTGCATAGCCCTGCTCTTCGAGAAAAAAGACGAGGATTTGATTTGAGTTTCTCACTGTAATTAATCCCCCACCGAGTTAAAAGTGCTTTATAGCACATTCTTTTATTCAGCCGGCAGGCTTTTATCATCCGCCTTCATTTTTTTTCTTTCCGCCAGTTGCGGTTTGACAATTTTTTTATAACACTCCGGGCAGATACCGTGGCTGAAACGCAGCTCGTAATGCTGGCTGATATAGCCTTCAAACTGCTGCCAGTAATTCTGGTCAGTGCGTATTTTTTTGCAATAGCAGCAGATAGGCAGGAAACCCTGCAAGGTTTTGATGTGCGACGCTGCTTCCTCAAGCTCCTTTACCCGGTCGGCCAGTTTTCTTTGCAATTCCAGGATCCGGACCCCGGCTTGCAGCCGGGCGCGTAATTCCCCTCGGTCGAAGGGTTTGGTAATGTAATCATCCGCTCCGGCCTCCAGGCCCTCGATGATATCCTTTCTATCTCCTTTGGCAGTGAGGAGGATAATGTAAAGAGCCTGTACAGCCGGTAATTCCCTGACTTTCCGGCAGATTTCGACACCGGCCATTCCGGGCATCATCCAGTCGAGTATTGCCAGGTCCGGCGTATTTTCACCCTGAATTATCTGCCAGGCCTGAACGCCGTCGTCAGCGACCAGAACCTCGTAATTCCATTTGGTTAGCGTTGCTTCGAGAACTTTCCGGGAAATTGGATCGTCCTCGGCAATCAGAATCTTCAT
The DNA here is from genome assembly GCA_035528795.1 of archaeon. GTDB lineage: Bacteria > Gemmatimonadota > Glassbacteria > GWA2-58-10 > GWA2-58-10 > DATKXY01. Next base: position 25,765 of record DATKXY010000264.1, read on the forward strand.
GGTCAATTTCCGGAATAAGTTCTTTCAGTGCCCGGTAAAGGCTCTCGATTACGGTTTTCAATCTGAGGTAATTTTTTTTAGCCTGGACAAGGTCACCGGCCCTACCCGACTTTTCCAGGCTTAAGGCCATATCGACAGCGTCTCTGGCCGCGAAATTACCCACCGAGCCTTTAAGGGTATGGGCCAGGCTTTCCACTTTTTTAAAATTCCCTTTTTCAATTGCCTGATTAAGGTCGTTCATGATTCCCGGCGTTATTTCCAAAAACAGCTCTGTCACCTGGCGGAGAAGCTCTTTATCCCCGTCAACATGCCGGAGTATTGCCTCTTTATCCAGTGCAATGCTTACAGTAAGTCCCGCCTGCGCTTTGGACTCCTTTTTTTTATCAGGGATCAAAGCCTCGATAGCCTCATAAAGTTCTTTAGTCTGAACAGGTTTGGAGATATATCCATCCATTCCTGCATTGAGGCAGCGCTCCCGGTCGCCCTTGAGAGCATGGGCGGTAAGGGCAATTATAGGAACATTGCCGCCGGTGTCTTTTTCTTTTTCGCGGATAATGGCTGTTGCCTCAAAACCGTCCATTTCCGGCATATTGACATCCATCAGAACAAGATCGAACTTTTCACTTTTTAGTATTTCGAGCGCTTCACTGCCGTTTGACGCCACCGCCACTGAGTGGCCCCATTTCTGCAGAATGCTGACCGTAAGCTTCTGGTTAACCAGGTTGTCTTCGGCCAGAAGAATGCGCAAAAGCTTCTGCTTTTCGCGCAAGGCATGTCTGGTGATCAGCTCCTGTCGAGGTTCCACCAGTGCCGGTTTACCCAGGGTGGCCATGATAGTGTCCAGCAATTCCAACTGATTGACCGGCTTGGTCAGGTAGGCGTTTATTCCCACCTGACGGCAGCGGGCGGCATCGCCGCGCTGGCCTACAGAAGTGAGCATGATTATCGTGATATGACCAAACTCTTGTCTCTTTCTTATGTTTTCGGCCAGGGTGAACCCGTCCATTTCCGGCATGGCGCTATCAATGATCAAAAGATCGAAACTTGTTCCGGAAGCCAGGGCCTGATCAAGCATTTCCAAGGCGGCCGGACCGCTCCCGGCCAGATAGGGAACCATTTTCCAGGTATTTAGAATCTCTTTCAATATCCGGCGGTAGGTGGTGTTATCGTCAACGACAAGAACCTGCTTGTTATAAAGTTGAGCCGGCTCGAGCAGGGTAAGTTTTTCTTTCGGCCCTTTCCGGAGGGCGAAGCGGGCGGTAAAATGGAATGTGCTTCCCTTGCCGGGCTCGCTTTCCACCCGGATTCTGCCGCCCATCATGTTTATCAATTGCGAAGAGATAGTAAGCCCCAGCCCTGTTCCGCCGTATCTGCGGGTCATAGAGCCGTCGGCCTGCTCGAAGGCATCGAAAATTTTTTTCTGTTTCTCGACAGGTATGCCGATCCCGGTATCGGATACAAAAAAGTGGAGGAGAACCTCTTTCTCTTCTTCCTGGTCCAATTCAACCTTGAGCACAACCTCGCCTTTTCCGGTGAACTTGATAGCATTGCCGACAAGATTAATAATTATCTGGCGGAGTCGGCCGGGATCGCCCACCAGGGCGTCCGGCACTTCAGGAAGCACATGGCTGACAAGCTCGAGGCCTTTTTTCTGCGCGTGATAAGCGAGAGCTTTGACAATTTCGTGGAGATTGTCGCGCAGATTGAAATCAATCGACTCGAGGGCGAATTTACCCGCTTCGATTTTCGAGAAATCCAGGATATCGTTGATCAAATTCAACAGGGAATAGGCCGACTCTTTGACTGTCTGGAGGTAGTCGCGCTGCTCGGGAGTAAGATTGGTGTCCAGGGCCAGGTCGGTCATGCCGATCACCCCGTTCATGGGCGTGCGGATCTCATGGCTCATTTTAGCCAGGAACTCGCTTTTGGCCTGGCTGGCTTCCTCGGCTCGGCGGCGGGCTTCTACGAGTTCGGTGACATTGATGACATTTAAAAGCACGCCGTCATATCTGTCATTCCGGTATATGGGCTGCACACGCAGGATGACCTCGGCCCCTCCCAGTGGGCGCTGCAGGATATAAGGATTGGAACCAGGTTCCTTGCGAAAACCTTCTATGACAGACAGAAGACGGGCGAGAATCTGGCCCTGGCATAAATCCTCGATTTTTTTGCCGACAATAGCGGAGCGTTCCATATTTACAAAGCGGCAGAAATAATCGTTGGCCTCGATGATAACATTTCCGGCATCGGCGAAGATAACGCCTTCCTCCATGCCCGAGATCATCGCCGAGAGCTTGGCGTTCTCCTTGCGCGCGGCCTCTTCAGCCTGGAGGCGCTCGGTGATGTCATTCCCTTGCGCGATGGTGGCTAGCGGAGTCTTTCCATCCGTAGCGAAGATCGTTGCTGAGTTCCAGAGGACGGTGCGGACAGCCCCGTCAATGTGTAGGATGTTGATTTCGACCGTCTCCCAGCGTTCGCCGGATAGAGTTTTCTTGATGAGCTGTATCGAACTCTGCAGCAGGGCTGGCGGAAAGAGGATTCCCAGGTTGTTGCCCATGACTTCGTGCGCAGTCCTGCCTGTCAAGGACTCGAAAGCGTGGTTAAACCGGGTGATGCGGAATTGCGGGTCCCAAACGATGATCGGCGCATTGGCGTGGTCGATCAGGTTCTCCAAGTAGTCCTTGGTTTCCTGCAGCGTTTCCTCCGCCCTCTTGCGCTCAGTGATATCTCTGAAAATGCCTATAATACATTTCTTTCCATCTATTAAAAGTGGTGCCGTACATATATCGGCAAAGATTATCGTCCCGTCTTTTCTAAGAACCGGAATATTGTGCGTTATTTCTTTTTCTTTTCTTGTCTGAGCCTCAAATTCAGAAATATCGTGTTCCAGACTCTCTTTTGGATGAATATCACTGACAGTCATTCCCTTTAATTCATTTTCACTATAACCCAGCAGCTTACATATCGCCGGATTGCCTTTTAAAAATTCCTTTGTTTTAATGTCCGCTAAAAGCATTCCATCGGGACTTGTTTCAAATAAAGTTCTGTATCTATTTTCCGATTCTTTCAGCACTTCCTCCGCCCTCTTGCGCTCGGTGGTATCTCTAAAGAGAGCCAGCATATATTCTTTTCCTTCTATTAAAACCGGTGTAGCATTTATATCCGCATATAATATCGTTCCATCTTTTCTGAGGACCGGCATATTCTGCGTTAATATTTTATCCCCTCTTGCCTGAGCCTCGAATTCAGAAATTACATATTCCAGACTCTCTTTTGGATGAATATCGCTGAGACCCATCCCTATTATTTCATTTTCATTATAGCCTAACATCTTGCATATCGCTGGATTGGCATACTGGAATTTCCTCGTTTCGATATCCGCGATCATTATTCCATCGGCGCTTGAATTAAACAAAGCTCTGTATCTGCTTTCAGATTCTTTTAGCGTCTCCTCCAAACGCTTCAGCTCAGTAACATCCTCGAACATCAAAGTGTAGAAAATCTTTTTCGCGGTTTCATCTTTCCACATTCTCAATTTGAATACCCGGTCCGCCAGATTCTTGTCTCTTATTCCCACTTCGAGATTGCAGGGTATCCGGAATTGCCCTATGGAAAACATCGATTTCCGGGTATAGACCTCAAGATCATAGAACTCCGTCTCCCCGGAAAAAGTATGAAAGCCGATATGGTTTTTACGGTCATAAATTGCATTATTGTCGATTATCCCGAGCGGCTGAAACTCGCTTTTTTTGCTCAGGTCGATTATCCGGCAGGATATTTTCCCGCCCGTCCTCTCGGCGATAATCTGGTATTCCGTGTCCGGGGCCAGGCATTCCGGTCTGCTGATAATATTGGCGCACTCCCTCTGGATACCGGACTGGGTGTTGGCTCTCGACCCTAGGCATACCGTATAACCGACAGAATCGGGGAATACCGCTTCCCGGCCGGAGGTGCCGGAAAGGACCAGGGACAGGTCCCGGATATTTTCCTTGTTCCTCGAAGTCTTTATTTTATAGAGAATCCTGATATCTTGATCCGCTCCGCCGTATTCCTCCTCGTTCATCAAATAGCAATCCACCTCATCAGCGAGATGGGGCCGGTGAATTATCTTCAGTTTCCCCTCATCCTCGATTATTTGCCAGTTGTTTTCCCGGCACTTTTTTGTTGGAATCCATTTTTTTCCGATCCTGTCCGTCTTTTTTAGACCTTTGTACCTGAGCCGCCACTTTCCGCCGTCACCATAAGGCAGACTGTCCAAAGCTTTTATATTGTCCAAGCATTGCTCGAGGCGCTCGAAATCGCCCTCTTTAAGGAATTCCCTGAGATTTTTTTTCTTTTCCCTGAACTCCATAACCAGATCAGTGAGGGTGATAAAATTGGTTGTACAGTCAATGATGTTCCAGTCCTGATCCAGGCGCAGCTCGGGCATGTCAACTGTGGCTCGCATAAGAGAAATAGTCCGATAGAGATCGTTCCTTTTTTGGGCACACTCGTTATATTGTTTCTTTAACGCTTCAAGCAGCGCCTTGAATTGCCGGCTCTTATTATTCTCTCTCCCCAGTTGCCTGAGTTGTTCTATCAACTCTTCGTATGACAGATTATCGCTATCCACCGAAACGGTCCTGATTATGTGTTTTTAAAAGAACAGGAACGGCTCAGGAAATATGACCAACTTTTAAATCGAGCCCCTCAGGGGAACGCTCCCCAAAGCCTGATCGCACCGTCCTGCGCCCAAGCCTACTTAGTCTCCCCGCCATTTATCAGCTCTTTCAATACCCTGGGAATCTCGGCAAAGTCCTGTGACTTGTCGAAAAAGAAGTCCGCCCCCAGTTCCATGCATTTTTTTTGATACTGCGGGTAGGGGTAATTGGTGAGCATAATGACTTTCCGCCGGGGCTTATTTTGTTTGATCTTGGCCAGCACGTCCATGCCGCTTCCTCCGGGCATTCTTATGTCCAGAAGCACGACATCGGGATCGAGCTCTTGAACCAGTCGCACAGCCTCGCCGACCTCTCCGGCCTGGCCAATAATCTCGACCCCCTCGATCTTGGAGATCATCGCTTTCAGGCTTTGGCGGACATGCTCCGAGTCATCGGCAATAAATACTTTCATCATAAAAATTCCTTCGTTAGCCTCAACGAGCGAAAAAGGTTCTCAAACCTTGTGGATTTTTGATGTCCCTATTTAATATCACAGAAGGGATTGAAAATGGGTATCGTACTAAATCCCTTTTTCATGTAATCGTTCAGGCAAGAGAATGTAGTATTCCGGACTACAAGAAAGGAATAATTTGGCATCAATCCAGGACAGGCGATTTGCGGCCGGGTGATTTCAGGGAAGGATGAATAGGTAGAAGGGCGTTGTTTTGTAAATTATTATTCGACCAATCCTTTTTTTATTGCGTAATGGGTTATTTCGGCGTTGTTTTTCATTTTCATCTTTTCTAGTATCCGTGAACGGTAGGTACTGACAGTCCTGACACTTAAGCACAATTCGCCGGCGATTTCGGTAATTGTCTTGCCTGAGGCGATCAGGCACATGACCTGATATTCACGGTTGGAAAGATTGCCGTGCAGCGATTTTTCCCCTCCTTCCTGCAAATCGAAAGCCAGCTTCTCGGCCAGGGAAGGACTTACATATTTACCGCCTGCGGCCACTTTCCGGATAGCTTCCACCAGTTCCAAAGGCGCCTTGTCCTTGGTCAGATAACCCGAGGCCCCCTCTCTTAGGACACGCACTGCGTAATGCTCCTCGGAATGAAAACTCAGCACGAGAATACGGAGATCGGGTTTTTCAACTCTCAACTGCCCCAGTATTTCCACCCCGCCCCTGCCGGGCATGGTTATGTCAAGGAGCGCCACATCGTAATCGTTTTTCCTCAGCTCGGACAGTAATTCCTCAGCGGAAGCCGCTTCGCCGGCCACGACTATATCCGAATATTTATCGAGAATCTTTTTCAGCCCTTCCCTGACTATCGGGTGGTCATCGGCGATAATTATTTTGATCATCTAGAGTCATCATCTCTTTAAAGGAATTGTTATTTCAAGTGTGGTTCCCTGGCTCATTTCACTTTTGATATCGAACTCGCCGTCAAAAGAACGGACTCGTTCCCGCATCCCGATGAGCCCCAGGGAGCTGGAAGCCAAGGCTTCCTTTTCCCCAATGCCGATACCGTTATCATTCACTATAAGCTGGACAGCACCGTTTTTCTCTTTCAGACTTATCACGACTTTCGTGGCCCGGGCGTGGCGGGTGATGTTGGTCAGGGCTTCCTGCAGGATACGGAACAGAGCGGTGGAAAGGTCCTGGTTTATTGCAAGCTCCTTTTCGGGCAGGGAAAGCTTGAATTCGATTCCGGTGCGTTTTACAAATTCCGCCACCTGCCATTCAATAGCCGGGACGAGGCCGAGGTCGTCGAGAAGACCGGGTCTCAAATCGCTGGATATCCTTTTTACTGTCGAGATAGTAGTATCGAGCAGTCTGGAAATTGTCTCGGTCTTCGAGACAAGTTCCGTTTGTCTTATAGGAATATTATCGCGCAACAGGGACAGATCGATTTTCATGGCGGTGAGCGCCTGTCCCAGTTCATCGTGGATTTCGCGGGAGATAATTTTCCTTTCCTCCTCTCTTATATTCTGAAGATATGCGGCAAGTTCGGACAGCTCTTCGCGGGATTTTCTCAATTTCTCTTCGGCCTGCTTTAATTTTGAGACATTACGGCCCAAGGCAATCGACCCTATCGGCTTTCCGGCATTATCCACCAGATTTCTGGAATGCCAGGAGATTATTTTGTATTCTCCGTTCTTGCTCCTGATTCGCGTCTCGAAATTCTCGACCACCGTTTGTTCATTAATTATCTCCAGCGCTTTTTCAAAAATCTTTTTTCGGTATTCTTTCTCTGGGTAAAGCCATTCCCATATCTTGGCGTGGCCGAGAACCTCATCCCTGGAATAGCCGCTTATTTCTTCCGCGGCTTTATTCCAGATCACTATATTTCCATTTTCATCAAGGACATTAAACCAGACATTGGCATTATCAATGATGCTTTCCTGGAACTGGTTGAGCCTGCGGATTTCTTCTTCGGCCCGCTTGCGCTCGGTGATGTCAATTCCAACTCCTAATACGCAGTCCGGATTGCCTCTTAGAGACAAAGGAACTTTTACGGTCTCAAACCATCGTACCGTGCCATCCGATAGCGTAAAACTCTCCGCGGGTATTAACTTTTTCTGTTTACTATCGATAACCTCACGGTCATCTGCCAGGAAAACCTCAACCTCTTTAGAAGTCGTTATTGCCATATGGAGAAAGTCAAGATCGGTTTTTCCAACCATTGCCTCAGACGTCACTCCATGGAGATCAGCCGTTTGTTTATCCACCAGAAGATATTTCCCATTCCGGTCTTTTACATAGATACATGGTGGGGCGGTTTCGATGACCCGGCGTAACAAACCCTCGCTTTCCCGCAGCGCCTCCTCGGCCAGCTTGCGTTCGGTGATGTCGCGATATGCAGCTACTCGAACCCTGCGATTTTTATACTGGAAACTACTTGCGTTAATTTCCATAATGAAAGAGGAACCGTCTTTTCGCAGCCCTACTGCCTCGTAAGGTTTTTCATACTCATTATTTATGTTTTTACGCACCAACTCTCGGGACTCCGGAGTAACTAACTTCAATGCATCCATACCTGTAAGCTCAGATTGTTCATACCCGAATGTTGTCGCGAAAGTTCTATTGGTATCCAGAACCTTTCCTTTCTCATGGATCAATATTCCTTCAAACGTCGAATCGGCAAGTACCCTGAATCTCTCCTCGCTCTCCCGCAGCGCCTCCTCGGCTTTCTTGCGCTCGGTGATATCTTGCGCAGCCCCAATGATTCGCACGACCCGGCTGTGACTAGCGTTCCAAAAGGAAAGAGAATAATCCCGAAGCCAGCGTATTTCTCCTTTTTTAGTTAGGATGCGAAACTCGGATATGTCCGATTCACCGGATAATAACCTGGCTCGCCTGGCTTTTACCACAGGCATATCTTCCGGATAAACAATGCTCTCCCAGCCGCCACCTGTAGCGACTTCCTCCAGCGTATAGCCAGTGATTTTTTGATATTCACCGGAGACCCATTCAGGCCCGAATTTTCCTGCGGATTCTACAGATATTGAATATGCAAGACTGGTTACGAGTCCAGAGATTGCCCGGTAGAGCGCCTCTGACTTTTTCAGTTCCTCCTCGGCCCGCTTGCGCTCTTTTATTTCCCGCTCAAGTCTTTCATTGGTCTTTATCAGTCTGGCGGTCCGCCTCTCTACCAGTTTCTCAAGCCGGTCCCCGTATTTCTTTAGCTCCTCCTTGGCCAGCTTACGCTCCAGATCTATTTTATTAAGCGCCAGCTCAACGACTGCTATGATCTCCTTTTCCCGGTATGGCTTGATAATGTATCCATAGGGCTCGGCTTCTTTAGCTCTTTTTATCAGCGTATCATCTGCAAAGGCTGTCAGAAAAACCACCGGAATATTCTGTTCTTTTTTAATTCTTGTTGCGGTATCGACACCATCCAGCTTCCCCGGCATAACGATATCCATCAAGATTAGATCGGGTTTCAAGCTTCCGGCCATCTTTACAGCCTCTTCCCCTGTTTTTGCGAACCCGACAACATCGTATCCCCTGGCTTTGAGCCGATCTTCCAGCTGGATGGCGATAATAACCTCATCTTCTACAATCATGATTTTATGCATTAATTAAGCCTCTATTGATCTTTTAAATTCAATGCTTATTTGCGTCCCTTTTTTACGCTCGATCCTTATTTTACCATCAAGCTGCTGCTGAACCAGCTCTCTGACCAGCCTCAGCCCCAGGGTCTTGCGACTGTCGACTCGATCGATGTCAAAATCCTTCGGGATACCAATACCGTTGTCTTTCACTGTTATAGCGATCCTGTTACCGGCTAGGCTTTTAATTGAAATTTCGACCGCTCCTTTTTGCCCTTCCTTGAATGCATGTTTAAAAGAATTGGTAATCACCTCGCTCAAGGCAATTCCACAGGGTATAGCCTGGGTTACGGGAATGAAAATATCCGAGCCTTTAACATAAGTTGTAACCAGATCTTTCTTCGTTAAATACACATTTGACAGGTACTCGGTAAGTTTCTGGAGGTAGGTGCTGAAATCGATTTGATCAAAGCGCTCGCTGTCATAGAGCTGCGTATGTACCAAGGCCATGGTGTAAATTCTTCTGCGGGCTTCCGTGAACAAATCGATTGTCTTCTGATCCGGGGCTTGAAGTCTGGTCAGATCCAGAAGGCTGGAAACGACCTGGAGGTTGTTTTTAACCCGGTGGTGGATTTCCTGCAGCAGCACTTCTTTTTCCTTGAGCGATGCCTTGATTTGCTCCTCTGTCCGCTTGCGGTCGGTGATATCACGGACCAAAGATAGGACCTTATCTTCCTCGAACGGGACGAAGCGAGCCTCAAAATATTGCAGCTTGTTGTCGATTGTTAATTGAAATTCTAAAGTTTGGATCTCCCCTTTCTGTAAAGCCTTCTTGATGAGCTTCAAACCAATCTTAGCTACCTTCTCAGGCCACAGATCCATTATGTTTTTTCCTAATAACTGGTTGGGGGACCAGGATGAAACATAATGATTTGGAATCTTGTAATCCAAATAAGTGCCCTCTCGGTTCTGTACTAATACCAAGTCTGGTATAGCCTTCAGCAGGGCTCGATTTTCCTCAATATATTTCATCAGTCTCTCCAACACCTCCATGCGCTCGACGCTTTGAATGACATCCCATTTGCCCATTCGCCTGATAAGAGCGAACTGGTGGTTGTCCACTACGTCAATAATTTCTGCTGCGCTACATTTATCAAGAGAATAAGAACAAATGGCAAGCATCCGATATTTACCAATAACTCTGTTTATTTCCTCTTCATGATCAGTAAAATCTTTCCAATCTTTTTTCTCAAGCCAGATCGTATTTCCTGTAAGCCTTAAGCCGTCATAACCATTTTTCAAGGCCTGTTCGAGTTTATCAACCCATCCCTTAAAGACTCTCTTCTGGCTGAAAGCACTGTCTTTCAGATACCATTCGCCATGCGGAACAATTTCTAGCTGCCCTTTTTTTCGATATCGATCAAAATGAGGAACAGCCTTCCGCATCGCTTCCTCGGCTTCTTCTTCACCGAGCAGCCCAGCGGTAATCCACATGCAGAATTCATTGTTTTCCAGTCCTGCCTTGAAATACGGTACCAGAATATCCAGCAAATCTTTTCTGGTCTGGTAGAAGTGGCAAAGATGCGTGCCCCAGGGTATTTCACCTATTATTTTGATTCCCGATTTTCGTTTTTTTTCTGGCATTTTGATTGCCTCCAAATTTCAGAAGTTGGAACATATTTCTCAGCCAAAACTTTTATTCCACTTAGCATAAAAAGGGAATTTTCCGTCAGAAAGTTGTCTTGATGCTGAACAGTTAACCTTAATAATTCCGGAGACGAACCTCCATTCATGTTTTATGGAGCTTCAGGTTTGAATTCATAAACAACAGACTATTGTAAGAAGGGAAAACCAACTGGAGAATAGTGCGACTCTCTCTCTTGTTCCACTGACTTCTTTAAAAAAATTTTCAACCTATTCGAACTTCTTTTTTGGATGGATCTCAAGAAATGAAAATAAAGACAGAGAATCTATTGGCAGGTAAAAACCGGGTAAGAATTGATACAGTAAAATTTTAAAAAAGAGTCAACACTGTAAATTGGAAAGAAAACTGGGAATTATTAAATATAAAAACTGACCTGCCAGTTAAAAAGACTGTCTTTATCCATTTTATTATAAGGCCTTATGTAATATCTGTCAAAAAATATTTTGGCTCCTGAGCAAGTGTAAACGGCGATCCATCAGCCCCCCTTGCTTTTGAATTAATTGTCATTCCTTAAACCATCATCTACGCTGATGGTCCCAGCTTTGCTTTGCGGGTAAGTAAGAGATTTACAAAATAGAATACCTCCTTAAGATTAAAGCAAGTGACCCTAAAAATCAAAAGGAGGTATTCATTGAGTCGGTTCAGGAAGCTAGCACCTGGAGTATGGGAATGCAAATACCATATAGTCTGGTGTCCGGAATATCGATTTAAGGTCACCCGCAAGCCACCTCTTTTAGGGGTGGTTATTGACTTGAGCTGATGAAAACTAGCAAATTTTGCCTTACTTTCAACACGCTTCTTAATCGTGTAAATAAAGTTCAGGAAGAAACTCTCTCACCTGCTTCGTCCGATGCTTAAAGTAAGATTTTGTGGCTTGCCATAACCATTTCGATAACCAATTCTGGCATCCTCTGCCTTTCGTCTCTTGGACTTGAGTCGCCCAAGCAGTCCGGTAAACTCTTCCTCAAGAATATCCCGAAAAAGCTCTCGGATCCTCTCACGTACCCATATTTCCAGTTTATCCCAAACAACGCTTGACTCGACCGTTATTCCATTACCTTATTCTTCATGGCGGTGTCCTCCTTCTTTTTAGGTTTCTTTGTTGCCGCTAAAAACCGTAAAGAGGATTATACTGGCTTTCCCTATTTTCCCACTCCTCTTGCAGGCAACTCTTTCACCTTTCTAAGAAGGAAGATTACAACTCGACATTTCATAATTTTTAACAAGGTCTATTTTGATTATAAAGATTAATGTTAGAAAAACTATCATTCAAAGTATGTTTTTTATGTAGTTGTTTGAGAGGTTTATATATAACCTTTGGGAGGCTCGCTGTAGTCTTTTGGATTACAAATAAAAGGGAGAGAGAGGGAGAATCGGAAAAAATGAAGGCAAAAATTTTACACAGGTGGGGCAAAGTCGGGAGAGCTTTTCTAATCTATTAGCCCATTTTCTATTACGTAGTGAGTAAGTTCCACATTGTTTTTCATTCCCATTTTTTCTAGAATCCGTAACCGGTAGGTTTTGATAGTATTAATACTTACTAATCAGTGCAATAAATAGGTTGCATTTTCTGCTCTAAGGTGTTATATTTAGAGCATGAGAATACATGATACAAGATCGCTTCCTGCAGTTGCTCAAGAAGATCTTCGCCATAAGGCGGTGAAAGCCGTTTTGGATGGCAAGACTCAGGTTGAAGTAGCAAGGATTTTTAGTGTAACTCGCCAAACTGTCGGGAGATGGATAAAGAAATACCGTGAAAGCGGTATGAAAGGTCTCAAGGCCAAGCGGCAAGGTCGACCTAAAGGAGGGACACTTCTCTCCTGGCAGGCAGCGCAGATTGTCCGTACCATTACGGATCGTTGCCCGGAACAACTCAAGCTTCCGTTTTATCTTTGGACTCGGGAAGCAGTGGCCCAGTTGATAGAGAAGAGATTTGGTATAAGTCTTTCGGTCTGGACGGTTGGTCGGTACCTTGCACGTTGGGGTTTTTCGCCGCAGAAGCCATTGCGCCGTGCGTATGAGCAGAACCCGGCAGAAGTGGAACGTTGGCTTAAAGAAGAGTATCCTGATATCAGGAAAAAAGCTAAGCAAGAAAAGGCCTTGATTTACTGGGGCGATGAGATGGGTCTCAGGTCTGATCATGTTGCAGGACGCTCCTATAGTCGGCGTGGCCAGACACCTATAATTCCTGGAACCGGCCAGCGTTTTAGCTGTAATATGATCTCGTCCATCACCAACAAAAGCCGCTTAAATTTTATGGTGTTTAAAAGGAAGTTCCGGGCGGATGTGTTTATAGATTTTCTCAGGCGGCTGATAAAACAGAATGAACAAAAAGTATTTCTCATTGTAGACGGCCATCCGGTTCATCATGCTAAAAAAGTAGCCCGTTGGTTGAATAAGAATGAGCGTAAGATTCGCTTGTTTTATCTTCCAGGATACAGCCCGGAATTGAATCCGGATGAGATGTTGAATCAAGATGTAAAAAGCAATGCTGTAGGGAAACGGCGTGCCCATAACCAGAATGAACTCCTCAAAAATGTCCGAAGTTTTCTGCGTAGCCGCCAACTAAAACCTCATATTTTGAGAAAATATTTTCAAGAAAAACATGTCAGATATGCGGCAGCTTAAAATGTAACCTATTTAGTGCTCCCCGTAGTAAAAGGATGCATTGTGAAAAAAAACGAAATCGAAATAATAAAATTAAGGACGGTTCTATAGTTTTTCCAAGTACGGAAAATCGTATTTGTGAGGGATCAATAAGTACGAAAAGTCGTATTTGCGCAACTTGAGCGAAAAAATGATAAGTACGAAAATTCGTACTTGGAATAACACAAATAATGGCTGCAAATGCTTGTATTTAATGAAACAATGAAAAAAGAATACTCTCAGTATCTTCAAGTACGAAAAGTCGTACTATTATTAAGATATTACCAGGGTGTATGGGTGGAGCGGATTATTTTCGTCTTGTGTCTTTTCAGGTCTTTAGAGCCTGAAAGGTCTTACTGCTTACTTTGATTGGATGTGCTGATGAGCTACGGACATACTGTAACCTTGCGCCTTAAAATTCCATGATCTGAAGAACAACGAGGACGGCACGGTTCATATTACTGCCATGTCAAAGAAGGCGATTGAGGACGTTAGAGAGCGCGAGAAGATCATCAAGGAAGCCAAGAGCACCGAAGAGCGCAACATGAAGATGAAAGAGAACAAGCTGTTCCGGCTCTCTCTCATCTTCAGTGGTGATGAGGCTGACCTGGTCAATTCAGTCCCCAGCAATGAGACTGCGCAGGCGGCAGTCAGGTTGTGCAAGGATTACAAGAATAAGAGAGTAAGCTGAGAAAAGGAATTACCAAAAGGAGAGGCAGGCAAAGGCTCCTAAATAGTAAGTTCCGATACCAAAGAACAAAATTAGAATTATCATGATCTTCTTTTTGAATGAAGCCTTAGAAAAATTAATTAACCATATCCTGAGCTGGTTGTTTCCTTCCAGATCTTTCTCAAGTATTTGGCAGAGAGGATATAGAACAATCAAACTCAGAAGTATTGCCAGAATAGCTATAGGATGAGAGTCAATGAGAGAATCCAAAGAGGGATTAAGGATTAGCGAGATAACGAATCCAAATACACTGATTATAGCACAATATTTGGTATAAGCTAAAAAATTATTGAACTTAGAATGGGGATGCATCATTATAATCCTGATATAATTAATATTAAGTATAATCGTTGCAATAAAATTCTACCACATATCTTTTAAGATGTCAAATGTGTAATTGAAAATAGGGTAAGGGGGGTAAAATCACGCCAGACTGAGCCTCCCCAGGCCGAGCGCCCAGTAATCTTTCGTGAGTCGCAAAAATAGTACCCCCCCTTGAGGGGATAGGATAAATGATGAAAGGCATACCTCCAACACCAACAAAGCTGAAACTTCTCATGGGCAACCCAGGCCGAAGGCCACTCAATGACCAGGAGCCGCAGCCGCTGAGGTCCATCCCGGAGTGCCCATCTCGCCTGACCGAGGAAGAGCGAGAAGTCTGGAACGTGGTGTCCCGGAAACTCTACGACATGGGAGTCCTGACCGAGGTTGACGACATTTCCTTGTAAGTGTTCTGCGAGTACTTCAACGAGTACTCCATGCTTTCCAGCCAGGTGAAAAAGAACGGAGTTTTCATCAAGGTCAAGAACGGCAAAGAGACAAAGACCTTTGTCGATCCTGAAACAGGAAAGACAGTCACCAAGGCTGGCCGAATACTTTCTGACTTTGGGATGACCGACAGACTCACCTCATCAAAATCGACCCGGATCGTGCTCCCCTGATCCGCCAAATATTCGAGAAATAAGCCAGCGGTGAATTCTCCCTTCAAGCTATTTGTAACTGGGCCGAAGCTGAAAGCCT
>DATKXY010000265.1:0-2428 GCA_035528795.1 archaeon
TACAACTGGCTCAGGCTGTTTAACAGAAACTGCCAGAATGAGGGAGGCATGGCCCATGCTTTTGAAGGGGCCTGGGGCAGGGAAGCCTTCGTGCATGACATTCACAAACACCTCTTTGTCTACGGCTGGGGCTACTGCAGCACTCACAGCATGATTGCGGAAGGGTTCTGGCAGGAGTATATCGGTGACTCGCTGGCTGCCGACCGGGTAATAGTTATGCACGAAGACGGGGGCTACCACACTATGTACCGCCTGCGCATGGATGGCCGTTTCGGGGCATTTGACGCGCGCTACAGCTATTACCTGCTCGAAAAGGACAGTCCCACGGCGCGTATTCTGGATTGGGAGGAGATAGGAAAAGACCAGAACATCCGGGACAACATGAAATTCAAAAACCGCTGCAAACCGTTTTTCGAGTATCCCAGGACAGAATTCGAGAGGGCGCTCTGGATCAAAAACAAGCCGATCTTCGAATCAGAAGCCGCCTGGCGTGCTGCAGGAACCGAGCCGGAAGTTGTCTTCCGCGACCGCCAGTACAAGATGGGGACCCGGTACCACGACATGCTTTTCAGCCTGCCCAGGGGAACGACTATTGAAAGGTACTGGGACAACCGGATGAAAAAGTGGTATATCCCCAAGGCCCAAAAAGACCTGTTTCTTCCGGAAGGCCGTTTCTATCGGGTGGGGGCGAGCATGGTGGGCGCAGACGGAGCGAAGAACGATCCCAACTGGCCGAAAATACAGCCTTACCTGACCCGGGTCCCCGAAGGCCTGGGTTACCCGGCTCAACTCGAGGGTGACCTCTCGCTAGGCCAGGCCTGGGGCAAAATCACTTACCAGCCGAACCTGGCCCGGGGAGATCTGGAGGAAGTGATGATATCCGGAAACAAGCTCGCCAGTTTCAAAGAGGCTCCATTCATAAGGCAGGCAGATGAAGGCATACCGGGCGAATGGATCCTGGAGTTTTACAGTCCTTATATCCTGGTTGACGGTTTTATCACAGGAGAGCTTGCAGGTGATGACAACGACCAGATGGAGATCGCTTTCCGCAGCCAGGTGCCCAAGCCCAGGAATATCTCAGAACCTGACGAATGGCTGCCCTGGAGAACCATAACAGAAAAAACCGGCCGCTTTATGAAAGTTATGGACCGCACGGACGCTGCCGAGGGGCTGAGCTCCTTTCACGGAGCATACCGCTGCCAGATCCGCCTGCGCCTTGACTCAAGCAAGGAGATTTCAACTGCCGGCCTGAACGATCTGAAAGTGGTCATCTATTTCGAAAACGGCATTATGTCCATTCCGCAAATATTTGACGGGGATAACACCGTGCGTTTCAAGGTTGAAGACCCTTCCAGGCTTAAGGGAGATGTTTTCATAACCTATGTCTGGCAGACTGAAGACGGAGAAAAAAGCCATAGAAAGAGGATTACCCAGGGAAGCTTCTACAAGGATAATGAGGCGGTATACAATATCGAGGCGCCAGGTCTCGAGCGCTGCAAAGGGTTGATTATCTCCTATCCGTAATCATTGATCGAGGGCTTTGAGCCGGAGTTTGACAAGGCAGGCCGGCACCGGCAGAAAGAGTCTACGGCTATCTAGGGTGAGCAATCACCGTTGATTGAAAGGAGAATCTTTATTAAAATTCTTGCGAGACTTGTTTTAGTTTTATAACAGTTTTAAACTTGATTAAAAATTTAGCCTGGCTGTTATAATGTCCCGGTTGAATGAGCCTGACTCTCGATCTTCCAGCCGCAGACTGCTCCTTCTGTCCATTTTTGTCGGCCTGGCTGCCCTGGCTGCTGTCACGGCCACTCTGGATGACCTGGGCCTTACCTGGGATGAGCCATTTTACTACGAGAAATGCCGCGAGCAGCTAGCCTGGCTCAATCAGGCGTCCCGCGACTTTTCCCAGGGCCATTGGAGCGCACCATTCAGCCCTGAGGCCTTATCCAGCCACAGCACATTCAGGCCTCTCGAAGAGCGTATTTATTATACCCACCCGCCGTTTTTTAAAATCTGCAGCGCGCTGACCCTGGTCCTTTTCGAGCATTGGCTGGGACCCATGGGGGCCTATAGGCTTTCGCCGGCGATCATGTTCAGCCTGCTGGTGGCCTTGCTGTTTTTTACGGTCGGCCGGCGTTATGGGATTCTTTCGGGGTTCTGGGCGGCTGCGAGCTTTTCCCTGATGCCGAGGGTTTTCGGACATGCTCATCTCGGGGCCAGCGACACGCCGATAACCCTGTTGTGGTTCGCCTCGGCTGTAAGCTTTCACCGGGCGCTCGAGTCCCGCCGCTGGGCGCCTGTTTTCGCTCTTGTCTACGGTCTGGCCCTGGCCACCAAGTTCACGGCTTTTTTGATTCCGCTTCCCCTGACGATTTATGTTCTTTTGAGCAGGCGTTTCAAGGAAGCCGCCTGGCCGGTGGGGATC
>DATKXY010000266.1:0-66057 GCA_035528795.1 archaeon
TTAATCCAATGCAAAAAGAATGCCGGCCCCCCCCCGGCTTGGGAAAGCACCCTGCTTTTCTTTTGATCCACTGGCCAGCGCTATTTTTCTATCCCATCGAAGATCGAGCTCTCTTTCTCAGGCCCGGGCACCAGCGAGCGCATCAGGGAAAGGTGTGCCGGCCAGGCATGATACACACCCTGGCTCTGGAAACAGCGGACCGCCCATTCAGCCCAATCGAAAGCCGTGAGTCCTGTATCCCCGACAGGCTTCCTGGTCAGGCCGCTCAAGTCCAGGGTTTCCGGATAGCTTTCACTCTCCAGGCAGTAGAGTTTAGTCGGCTGCCAGGGGCCGAGCCCCAAACGGGTCAATTCGGGCCAGAGGTCTTCTTCGCCGCCTGCTGTGGAAAAGGCTTCCAGGGTGGCCCGGCCTGCGAGCTTGTGCCCGGGTTTGTCGTAATCGCCGAATACAGGATCGTGGGTGAGCACCACCTCTGGCCGGTAGGCTCTCAACAGGGCCACAAGCTGCCTGATAACCGGTTTTTCACCGTTCCACAGACGCTGGGTAAAATGGTAGTAGTCGCTGCCATTGTTGCCGTTCTCGAACTCATCGAGATAGTCAGCCAGCACGCAGCCCATGAGATTGGAGCTGCGGTGGTGCTCCAGGTTGTAAATTTCACCTGTATATTCCACGCTGTGCCAGTCGCGCAGTATTTCTATATCGCCCACACGGCGGCCTTCCACCAGGGAGTAGTAAGCATAAATGGTCCCCAGGGAGATCGGCCCGTCGTCCCCGTGCGCCATCAGGGCCAGCACATCGAGCCCGGGCTCCTTTTCACCTGAGCGGGTCCAGTTCCGGCCGCTGTCTGTGGAGCTGAGAATTGTACCCAGTTCTCCAGCTACAACAGCTCTGCCGTCTTTACCCAGCCACACTCCGGACAGGCCCATCCGGTTGGGCACAGGCAAAAGGCGCCAGCTTGCTCCACCGTCCTCGGTGGCCATGATTCGCGTGCCCAGCCGGCCCACAGCCCAGCCGCGCTCCTGGTCGGCGAAATGCACATTCTCGAGATCCAGGAGCATGCGCAGCTCGGGCTTGAATATATCGCCCTGCACGCTCCAGCTCCTGCCCCCGTCACTTGAGCCTAGGATTGTTCCGTTCTGGCCCACTATCCAGCCCAGCTCACCCTGGAAAGTCACTGCGCGGTAAACCGGCAGGAACCCGTTGTAGTTCCAATCCGAGGGCGCTTCCACAGCCGACCAGCTTGCCCCGCCGTCGGTTGTGGCGAGCACGGTCTGGTCTGCTCCGACAGCAAACCCCCTCTGCGGGTCGAGGAATTCGATATCATAGAGCCAGCGGGCGGTACCGCTGTTGGCAGCGGCTGTCCAGCTTGCCCCGCCGTCAATTGTTTTAAGAAGTGTACCGCGTTCTCCACAAGCCCAGCCGTGTTTTGCATCGAGCATGCACAGTCCGAAAAGAAAACGGCCCTTCTCGGCGTACTGGATCTCCCAGGTCCTGCCGCTGTCTGAGGTATGAAGGATGTAGCCGTAGCCGCCGCGCTGGTCGTGGCGCATGAGCTCATTGGTCTCGCCCATCCGCACACGGCCGCCCACAATCCAGCCCTGGTTTTCATCAATAAACTGGATGCGGGCCAGATCGGCGCTCGTGCCTGAATGCTGACGGGTCCATGTGCGGCCGCTGTCCGTGGTCGAGAGAATCACCCCCATCCGGCCTACAGCCCAGCCTTTGCCTGTGCCCTCGACCAGGCACACGTCATTGAGCCGGTAACCCTCTATTTTGGGTATCGGCTGGGTGGCGTAATATTCCTCGGCTTTTAGCCGGCCGAGTTGTTGTTCGAGATTTTCCAGGCGGTCAGAGGCAGACTGTGGCCGCTCTGTGCTGAGATTGCTTGTCAGTTTGTTCAGCTCTTTCAAAAGAGGCTGCGCTTTTTTCCCGGATCCGGATTTGAGTTTTTTTAACTCATGGGAGAGTTTATCTGCGCGCTGCTCTAAAGTTTTCCGGATGTAAGGGTCATAGGCGAAGTCCATTCCGTCAAGCGCGCCGATATGCTCGGGGCTGTAATGATGCCCGCGCGTGGGGCACCAGGCCGCAAGTTCCGCCTCTGTTCGTCCCTGGCCCTCCCGCTCGGTGACTGAGTTGCGGAATACATTGAGTCCCCAGCTTGTTCCACAGCCGGCTGGAATTTCGAAAGACTCCAGGGGGATTGTCAGCTCTGCACCCCACCCCTGGCTGGTGTTGAAAAGGTCCGCAGTGGCGCCGGGGCTCCAGGTGCGGTCCGGGATCCCGTCTGCATTGTAATGGATTCCTTGCACAGCGCCGGAGTTGTATAAAGAGATGAAATAGCAGCCCTGGTGGACTGCATCGCGTCCCGGCGCTCGGGGCTGAAAGATCAGCCAGAACCCCTCTGTCGAGAGCAGGCCCAGGTCTTTGAACACGCCGTTTACCCCCTCCATCTGGGCGGCCATACCTGCATCACCGCTTTTTCCAGCAGCGGCTGGAGTCGGCTTTACCCTGCCGCCCTCCGCTTTGAGGAGGAAGTAAATATGGGAGTCGTCCCGGACCACTTTAAAGGAAGCGGCAGCTTCCTCGCCCACAGGCTCGGCCGTGTCATCGCGCAAAAGAAGGGCGATCTCGCTCGCTCCGGCAAAAACGGTCTCGTTCATCCGGCTGTCCTGCAACGGCCGTGATCCGGTCTCTTTTGTAGCTACTGACCTGCGCGTGCTGAACATGGTGGCTGCGTTGGGCTGAATGTCAGACATCAGCTCGGGGCGGTCCCAATAATAGGTGACCCAGGCCGGACGTCTGACATTTGTTCCCTGGGTCAGCTGGATTCCGAACGGAGCGGAAGCGAGCCGCTCCTCATGCTGGTGAAACCGGAGCATCCAGTTCCAGCCCGAATTGTAATAAAGGTCGAGCCCGCTGAACGGTATTACCATCTCGACAGTCCAGCCGCCTGATAAGAGGGCAGTCGCAGCCTGGGTGTGTGAATCCCATGAAGTGAAAAAGTATCCCTCCTGATAAGGATCCCAATAAGCATCCCAGACAGTGCCGAGAGGATTGACAGCCACGCTGTAGTAATATCCGAGTCCGGCCTGGATGCTGTCAGGTAATATGGGGTACAGGTTTAGCTGGACATAGCTCTCCCCGGTAAAGGCTGAATCCGGCAGAGTGACCGCAGCCTTAGGAGGTCGGTGCGTTTCGATTTTCCAGAAGAGATAAATATTTTCTTTGTCATAGTTCACCAGGACAGAGCAATCCCTTCTGGCGCTGCTTTCAGTTTCCAGAAAAGGTGAAACCTTTTGCGCTGACTCCCAGAGCGCTTCCTCCGGTTTGCCGTCCAGAGTCGGCTGCTCGAATTTTTGAGCTCTGACCTCACCCGCAGGCAGGGCCAGCTTTTCCCCGGTTTCTGAAAGGCTTGAGACAAGCCGGTTGCCTGATATAACCTTCTCACCGCCGGCTAGATGCTTTTCGGCAAAAAGGCATGGGAAAGAGAGAAACAGCAGAATGAATAATATTTCAAGAGGAATTAATTTGAATTTCATTTCAAACACTCCCGGTTGAAATTATTAGGAGGATGAGAGAAAATCGAGATGTTTACAAATATTAGAGGACAGTGAGAGTGGCTGATTTTCTTTCCAGCTCCCACAATCAATAAACTACAATCTGAATGCCAGGTATCCCGGTTGTCAATGGTCAAATCAGGCGTTTTTCATCTTTCATTGTTCAATCGGTTTGGGTTTTATACCAAGTTGCGTTCATATAGATACTTTATATTCTGCGCCTAAGTTGGCAAAGCCGGTACCAAAAATAAAATAAGAAGTCAGAAATCAGAATACAGAAGTCAGAAGCTCCACTCCCGCCCAAAAACATCAAACCCTGAGTTTATGAATGACCAAGGTGGCTGTAATCCGGGCAGGGGAGGGATTCTGACTCCTGACTCCTGTCTTCTGACTCCTTGACAGTTATAAAATGAAATCAATATTCGACAGGCAAGACCTGATTAATAAATATCATTTTATTTGCAACTCAGTATTAGTTGATAATCTGGATTTAAAGTTCGCTCAGATATGGAGGCTGGGAACAGGAAAGAGAGAGAAAGTCACAGGAGAGTCGCCGGTGAGAGGCTGTATGCGGCATTACTCTTCTGTGCCTTGTTGTGAGAGTTCCAACAAATCACTCGAAAGGAAAAGAGGCAGGCAAACCATAAGAAATCCTTTGCTTCTGCGCCTGCCGATTTCAAGAGCCGATCTTTCTCAGCCGCTTTCTTATGGACAAGCGGAGGCATCCGACAGGAGATCCATAAGAAAACGCGGCGGATCGGCAGACGAAAAACCACTCTCTGGACTTTCAGGTTAGTACTAAAGAGTTTCCGGCTCCGACTTCTATCGGTTTGTTTCTCGGAATAAAGACTCCCTGGGTCACATTACTCGATTCTTTTTTGACCATGATCATATGACGTGTGGTGTAGTTACCATCCACCAGCACAAGCTGCTTGCCCAGTCGGTTTTTGGTGTTAATCACCAGCGGGCCCTGCAGGTTAGCGGTCATCCGGAACGGATTGTGGCTGATAGAGATGATCGAACAAGTAATGAGATCCGCTTGATCGTTAATGTTCAGGATCGAGAGCTCCTCTTTGCGCACCGAGACTTTGTAGTCCGGGAAGAAAATCAGAGGATCGCAGATGACAAAGGCGATCTTGGGATCATCCATCGAGTGGAGCCAGAAGAAGGGCATGTTTTGCTCTTTATTGTAAATGAAGAACCTTTTGCAGGCGGCAAAGCCCACCAGCCCTTCCGGAAAAGTAAGAATATCTTTTTTCTTGACCTCGATAGTTCCGAAACGTGTAGAGTTGACTTTCAATGTATCCTCCGGTTAGAGTGGAAAATAAATATTATATTTTCTAATGCATTAAAATTAAACAACTTAGAGAAAATCGAGCAATGAAGGGAGAATAATTCTGCTCGCTGCGCCCAGGGCGGCGTTAAAGGCGTTTTCCTGGGCGGCCAGCTCGCTTACCGCCTCAACTACATCGAGATCCTCAATCCCGCTTAAGATTTCAGTATTGCGTAAATTGGTACTCACTCCACGGTCATTTGTGGTGGTGAGCTGATTTGTGTAGGCGCCTATTTTCGTGCGCTGGTTCAAAATCCGATTGAGAGCCTCGGAAAATTTATCGAGGGTCAGGGAAATATCCTGCTGATTGTTGTTATGCAAGGCTTCGCGCAGGAATATCAGGTTGCCGACGACATCTGCCGAACCGGTGAGTCCCAGATTGTCGGCGGTTTCATCGAAGATTGTTGTGCCGTCGGAATGTACTTTGTTTGACCCGTCGGGATTTTGCAGCGCGATTTTGTTGACCATCATGGTGGTACCGCTGGTCCGACTGCGCAGAGAGATGCCGGTGCCTGAAGAATTGATCGAGGCGACCACCTCTGCGCTCGAGGCATTGATCAGGGTCAGCATGTCCCCGATTGTTTTGGCATTGCTCAGATCAATTACCTCATCCTTGTCACCATTTGAAATTTTAATCTTGCCCGGGGTAAACGTGCCGCCGTTGAGCAGTCTCAATTCGGTATTATAGGAAATGATCGGATCCAGCGCGCTCCCCTGAATACTGTTGCTGCCTACAGTACTTACCCCCTGGATTCCCAGGTCGCTGGCCGTTGTGCCTCCAGCTAAATCCTCGACCTTGATCAATCCTCTTTGGGTGACTATTTCTATCTGGCGCCTGCTGCCGTCTCCAAGCAGAAGGTTGATTGTTTTGTTTTCGGTATCCACGGACTCGATTATGCCTGCTATCTGCTCGTCTCCAGATTCAGGGTCAGAGACCAGATCGACAGTCCGGGCCTGGAATTCTCCCGTGGGCAAAATATTCCCATTGAGATAAATCGACTGCCCGATAAAGAGGTTGTCCACCGGCTGTTGACTCAAAACACGGTACAGGGTGCCATTCTCAGTGCGGAGAGAGATCTCGCCTTTTTCTTTGTCCACGCTCTCGATATCGCCGATAATGGAGATCTCTGTATCCAATGGTTTACTGACCAGATCGAGGTTCCGGGCGATATATTTACCGCTCCCGGTCTGGAAAGTATTGATTGCCACTGCGTCCCCGACCGAAATGTCGTTAAAAGCCGCGGTCAGGCTGCCAGTGCTGGTCACCTTGTTGATAATCGTGTTCTGGATTGACAGATCGGTTATGGTAATACTTTTCTGGTCAGGGGAAAGGGAGGCCACCACGTTGACAAGCCCCTTTCCTTGGGCCCCGGCCTCGTTGATACGGTTAATCACGCCTTGAACCGTGTTTACCCCATTGATATTGATAGTGATAGCGCTGCCCATCATATCGGTTATCCTGATCAATCCGGGAGCCACGCCCTGTCCTCCATTTAAATCGCCGAGCCTGGTTTCTCCAGTCAAAGCCGGCATGAGATTACTGTGCGTGCCGAGCGGTGTGACCGGATCGACCGGCGTATCCCGCTGGCCTTCAATACCCAGGAGAGAGGCCGTATAACTTCGGGGCTCATTGGTGATTCTCAATGTGCGCCCGCCCACCAGGCTGACTATAGAAATCCCGGTTCCCAAGTCGTTAATCTCGGCTTTGATATCCAGCCCGGATTCATTGATTGTCTGGATAATGCCGCCGATCGTTGAGGCTTTCGAAAGATCGATCACCCCTGTTTCCGGCCCGTTTTCCACCCGGATAGTTTTAAGATCGAACCCCTGGCCGCGGTTAAGCAGCACAACCGGAGTATCATAGCTTAATATTGGATCGAGTGTTTCTCCAGTAAAGATTCTGCCCTCCGCGCCTGTTTCTGTGGTCAGAATTCCCAGGTCTCTGGCAGTGTGCGTATTTTCTCCGTATTCGGTGATCTTTATGTTGCCCTTGGCGGATAGCGGGCTTTCATCGACTATCATAATCCCGTTGCCGCCAGTGTTGATATAGGCATGGAGGTTGGTCCCCGCCGCATTGATCAGCTCGCGCACATCGACCAGAGTTTGCGCACCGGAAATATCGACAACTGCGCTGTTGCCTGATCTGTCGGTTATCTGAAACTTTCCCAGTTCCACTCCGCTTCCCCGGTTCAGGTCCTGGAGGCGGGTTGTCAGTTTAAGAAGCGATAGGTTGCGTCCGGTGATCGAGCCGCTGCCTGTTCTGTCCTCTCCCAGAATCCCGAGCTGGCGGGCCACCCGGCCGTTGCTCAGTTCTTTGACAGTCAGTTTCTGATCCGGGAGGCGGTCTGCGTTGGGAGTCAGGTCCTCGATAATAAAAGCCTCGCGCTCTTCATCCAGACGGGCGCTGATTTTCAGTCTCGCCCCTTGGGTGTCCAGGGCGCTGTTCAGCCGAAAGACCACTTCCCCCAGGTTTTCAATACCTGTCAGATCAATATTAGCAGTTTTACCCCCAGCGGTCGTGATCTGAATAAAACCGTCATCGACTCCGGTTCCCAGGTTGCACTCGGTCAGCTTGCGTTGGGCCAGCGGAATAGATCTTTCCGCATAAGGGTGAAGGTTGGCATGTCCCCCAAGCTCGTCCACTGCGGTCGGCAGAAGCAGGGAACCAGGCACACTGGTGTTGAGCAAAGAGCCGCTTTCAATTTCGATGTTCGTTATTCCCGAATCGCCGGTATATTTGAGCCCGTTAGCGCTCTCTAAGAAAGGCGTCTGGAGAGTTTCGAAACCGCCGAAAATGTAACGGTTTCCGATACGGGTGTTTAACAGATCTACGAACTGGCTGATCAGGGCGTTGACCTCCTGCGCCACGGCCTCGCGTGTACGGTAATCAGCGGTCACATTGGCCTGGTTTATCGCCAGCTCCTGGGCCCGCATCAAAAGACTGCTCATGTCATCAAACACTGTATCGGTCTGGTTAAGTTGCGTTTCGCCGCTATCCATGTTGCGCAGAAACTGCTGGGTCTCTGAAAGCCTGGTCCGCAAGCGGATCGCCGTGGCAGTCCCGATAGGATCATCAGAGGGCCTGGTCAGGCGTTTCCCGCTGGAAAGCTTGGACTGGATTTTCAACAAACTGTACAGGTTGCGGTTCAGATTCTGTATAACCACATTGTTTATAATATTTTGTGTCACCCTGAAAGGCATGGAGGCTTATCCTCGAATTGGTTAAAGCTCATTTATTGTTTGCCGAATGCTGAGTCTCTTTGCCTCCGGCAGGAGTGTTGATCAGTTGGGCCAGTCTGCTCAAATCCTTCTCGGAGGTCATGCAGGCCCTCACATTTTCTTGATGAATTTTTTCGTATATCTCTTGACGGTGAATCGTGACATCCTTTGGCGCACTGACCCCGATTTTCACCTGTTTACCTTGAACCTCGAGCAAGGTCATCTTGATCTGATCACCGATGGCGATACTCTCTCCCAACTTCCTTGTTAGGATAAGCATATATCATCCCTGATATGAGAGAACTGCCTTTGTCGTTTTCCGTTAAGAAAGGAGGTTTTCCCTTGATCTTAAATCCTCTGTAAGCTTGCTGAACTTTAAGGCTTAGTATCTGCCTAACTGGATTATTATGTCCATCATCTCGCTTACTGTGGTGAGCACCCGTGCATTGGCTCCAAACGCTTTCTGGAAACGGATCAAATTGATCAGTTCCTCGTCCAT
This sequence comes from archaeon, assembly GCA_035528795.1. Lineage (GTDB taxonomy): Bacteria > Gemmatimonadota > Glassbacteria > GWA2-58-10 > GWA2-58-10 > DATKXY01. Next base: position 8,609 of record DATKXY010000266.1, read on the forward strand.
GTTTACGCCGGATATGGTTTCCCGGAAATTGTTAAAATGCTCGACCAGTATTTGCTGGTTTGCGAGCTTTTCCTGGACGCTTACAGTCTCCAGGCCGAAAGTGCTGATCAACCCCCCGTAATAGTCCTCGAAAGTGAAGCTCTCGTTGTTCAGGACCTTTTTGCCGCGGAGCTGGGCCAGCTCCAGGGCATTGGTGTTGTCGCCCGGGGCGCCGGTCTTCGAGGCCGCGATATTGTTGGGGTCGTTCTCGATTTGGCTGCTTAATTTCATGGTTCTGGCATCCGTACCCTTAAAGAAATCTATTTTAGTGGGCTGGGTGGACCTGATGCCCAGGAGCCCGTAACCCTGACGGTGGACTTCGTTCACCTCATTTATTATCCCGGAAGCCAGCTCATCGATCTGCTGCTGGAGCTTGGGGATTATACTGTCGCGGATTTCCAAAAGTCCGTGAAGTTCCCCGGCGGATATTTTGATCGGATTATTATCAATCGGGTTGATAACCCGGATCACCTCTTTGCCGTCCTGATTTGTCGACTCGGCTCGAAGAAGGTTGACTTTGTCGATAACCACAAAACTTTGGCCTGAAAGGGATACGGTCGTAGAGCCATTGGCCGGGTCCTCGTAGGCTGACATATCCACTAATTTTGAAAGACTGTCCAGGAGCCTGTCGCGGTTGTCCCGCAGATCATTGGCCTTCGCCCCGAGCGCCTCGGTTGTTGAAATCTGGAGATTGAGCGATCCCACCTGCTCGAGGATTCCGTTAATCTCTGAAACCTTGTCATAAATCTCGGCGTTTTTGTTTTCGCTGATATTATCCAGCTGGTTCCAGACCTGGTTGAACATTATGGCCAGGGTACGTCCCTGTTCCCTGACCGTTGTGCGGACCGAGCTGCTCTCAGGATTGGTGGCCAGATCCTGCAGGCTGTTGAAAAAGTTTTTGATTGAGTTATGCAAGCCGGTGTCTGATGGCTCGTTGATTATTCCCTCGATCAGATCCATGGATTCGGCCTTTTTCTCCATGTATCCCAGCAGCTTGTTTTCATTACGGTACTGCGTGTCGACAAACTGATCCCGGGTGCGGACCACATCTAACAGATTGACTCCCGTGCCGAAAACATGGCCGCCGAGCAAGATCGGTTTATTGGCCTCGAACACCGCACGCTGACGGCTGTAGCCCTCTGTGTTCACATTGGCGATGTTCTGACCGGTGACATTCAGGCCCATCTGGTTTGCCATCAGTCCGCTCAGACCGACATTTATGGCGTTGTTAAGAGTAGGCATCTCTCTTCTTTAGCTATTGAATGTGATAATTACAAACACACCTCTGTGCGTTTACACCTTCTGATCCAGTACCTTGTGAAGGTTTGTCTTCTTGCTTTTTTTGCCGCTTTTCTCATAAAGGTTGCGGTTTAACCGGGCAAGATCCAAGAGCAGTTTCAACTGCTCGTTTACCAGTTCCCGGGATTTGTTGATCAGAAACTCGTTTTGTTTTTTCATCTGGATCACTTTGCCGCTTTCCGCCTTCAGGCGCTCGGCGAGTTCGCTGAATCGCTTCTGCCAGGGATCTTCCAGGAGGCCGGTGAGTTCCCGCAGGCTTATTTCTTGCCTGAGGCCGGTCATCTGGCTCAGCAGCGCTTTCCTCTCCTCCTCTCTGCTGAGATTTTCTCTTGCCAGGCGCTTTTGTTCTTGCACTGTGGAGATAAAATCCTCGAAATTCCAGCTTATAAGCGCCGCTTGCTGGCTGCGCAAACACTGGTAGAGCCTTTCCAAGCCTTGGGCCAGGCCTAAAAGGAGCTCGTAAAGTTTTTCTATTTCAGCTTTCCGGATTTCCATTTTCGGCATTTTCAAATGTCTTCCTTCTTTTGTGAGAAATGACTGAAAAGGCCTTTCAGGGCCGTAACCTTTTCCACATAGCCCTGCGTTTCAGGGTAAGGGGGCACGCCATTGTAGCGCTGGACCGCAGTAGGGCCTGCATTGTAAGCCGCCAGGGCCAGTATCTCATCCCCTTCGAATTGATCCAGCAGATTTCTCAAGTACCGCGTTCCCCCCTCGATATTCTGTTCGGGATCAAAAACATCGCCTATTCCGAGCGAGTCTGCTGTCTGGGGCATCAGCTGCATAAGCCCTTGGGCCCCGGCCCGGCTTACCGCCCTTGGATTGCCGCCTGATTCCTGCATGACCACTGCGGCTACCAGCGCAGGGTCAAGACTGTATCTTGCAGAGTTTTTCTCGATCAATTCCTTGAAGGATGAGAGACCCCTGTCGGATTCCCCGCTGTTCTCGATTTCTGCGGGCTTGTCTGAACCGGTCTCGCTGTTACCTTTCGGGCTTACAGGACCAAAGACCTTCTTTATGGGATTAAATTCGGCCTCGGCGGGCGGCACCTCCCTGTGCCGATCCAAGTCTTTGGAAAGCTGTCTATAGATCATACCTGCCAGGCCGATTGAGTTCTCCTCGCTGATTTTCTCTGCCAGCTTCTGGTTGAACAAATCCCGCCACGTTTCCATCCCGGGAGAGTCGCCGGTTATGCCTTCTTTGGGCACTGTCTTCTGCATCGTGTCCATGAGCTGCTTGATAAAAATGGACTCGAGCTCCCGGCTCACCTTGCGCAGGTTCTCATCCTCGGTTTCCCGGTTTGTATAGTTCTTGAGCTGGCGCAGTCTTGTCTCAAGAGCCTTACTTTCCAGGCGCAGGGGATCATTCCCTGGTAAATTGATTAGGTCCATAACTCTTCTCTAGCGGGCTTGCTACATGATCTTCAATTCAGCAGCCAGGGCCCCCGCTTCTTTGAGGGCTTGAAAAATGGCGATAATATCCCGCGGTGTAACCTGCATGATATTAAGCGCAGTTACCAGTTCGCCGGCGGTTCCGCCGATCTCGACAAACTTGCGCACCCGCTCCACGGCGGTCACCTCCGCTGAAGGGGCCACCACTGTAGCTCCTCCGCCGAGCGGGGTCGTGGGCTGGCTTATAGCCGCTCCAGTGCCGATAGTGACTGTGAGTCCTCCGTGGGCCACTTGCACCGGCGAGACAGATACTCTTTCGCCGATCGCGATCGTTCCGGTTCGCTCGTTTATCACCACTTTTGCGGTGACATCCGGGGTGATCTCGAGGTTTTCAAGTTCCGAGACGAACTCGATGATCTTTCCCGGGTCACGGTACTTTTCAGGGATAGTCACATAGACCGAAAGGCCGTCGATAGGCAGGCCGACGTCAGCGCCGAAATGCTCGTCCACAGCCTCGTCAAGCCTTTGAGCGCTGGTGAAATCACCGGCTTCGAGAGTCAGCATGAGCCGCCAGTTGTCGATAAAGCCGCCGTCAACCGAGCGCAGCACCTGGGCTCCCCTGGGAATGCGCCCGACAACCGGATGGTTCATCTGGATCTGGGCGCCTGCTGCACCGCCGCCTGCCTGCGCTCCCGCGTTAAAGCCTCCGATAGAGACCGATCCCTGGCTTACCGCATAGAGTGTCTGGCCATCGTAGCCGAAAAGCTGGGTGCGCAGGAGAGTGCCCCCCTGAAGGCTCGAGGCCTCGCCGATCGAGCTTACTGTGGCATCCAGGCGGCTGCCCGGTTTGACAAAGGAGGGAAGCTCGGCAGTCACCATCACCGCGGCGACATTGGCCGTGGTTATCTCACGGGGGTCGATTTCTATTCCGAATTTGTTGAGCAGGCTAGCGGTCGAGCGGTTGGTAAACAGGGTCCTTCCATCACCGGTGCCGTTCAGGCCCACTACCAGACCGTAACCGATAAGCTGCTCCACCCGGGTTCCCTGCAGGTGTGCGATATCCTTGATCCGCGCAGCCTGGACCGCATAAGGCCAGACAGTCCAGGCGAGCAGTAAACAAGTTAAAAGCGCCGGCCAGAGGTTGGTTTTATTCTCCTGAGTCCTGTAAACTCTCATCGCTCTCGTTTCCTTGAATGGGTTAGACCTGGGTAATTATTAGAAGAACCAGCCGAAAATACGGTTGAAAATAGTCGGCCGCCTGGCTTCCTCAGCCTCGCCCTTGCCTTTCATGGTGATATGCAGGTCGGCGATCTGGGAGCTTTGGATCGTATTCTGACCGGATATATCCCTGCTTCTGGCGATACCGGTCATGGCGACCAGCAGCTTTTCATCCGGCATATCGATGACCTTTGAACCCTCCAGGAACAGGTTGCCCAGCTCGTCGCTACGCACCACGCGTGCCGAGATCTGGGTGATAAAAGAGGTTATCTTGTTGTTTTGCACCCGCGAGTCGAAATCGTTTGACGAGGAGATCGCACCGCTGAACGGGTTGAACAGGCCGAACACCTTGCCCGGGCCGACGCCGAATTCGGATGACACATCGGTGCCGCGCTGGCTGCGGAACCGGGCGTTGTTCGTCCCTTGCATACTCTCATTGACAACAACCGTGATCACATCGCCGACCTTGTACAGGCGCTCATCTGTGAAAAGGCTCGCCACAGGCCCGCGAAACTCCATCTGGCCGAACAGCGGCGCTACCCAAAGGAGGGCCATTGCAGAGAACACGGCCATGTTGTATAAAATCTGCTGCGAGATAGTCGAGCTCGTCCGCGGGGGACGGCTTTTGGGTTTGCTCTTTTCCGTTCTCATCTTTGGTCTCCTGTCTTAAGGGGTGATCAATACCGTGTGCGAATCCATTACCTGCCCCATAAGGTTTTTCCCATACTGGTTCCGCACCAGAATCTTGTCTCCCAGCCGGCCTTTCTGCCAGGCCTTGCCTGCACAGCCGATCCGGATATTCTTGTATTTCACTATCAGTATAACCTCATCGCCCCGCTCGATAAGGGGCATGGTTTCCAAATAGTCGAAAGTGAGAATTTGACTTTCCTTAATGCTTCTCTTAAGCCTTTTGCCGGCGGCTTGTTCGGCTGATGTCACCGGGGTACCGCGCATTCCGGTTATTTCCTGTTCTGCAAAGTCGAAATCCTCTGGAGAAATAATCTCGCTCTGGCGTATGGACTTATTCATCACCGCAACATTCTGGTAGGCTCTCACCTTGAGCGAGACCGGGACCCGGACCAGCACCTGGCTGTTTTTCACCGCTGCCACGGAAAGGGCAAATGATCCGGTGACTTTGGGATTTACCGGAGTGAGGACCTCCAGCTCGTAGTTTTCCGCAGTCAGGTTAAAATCCTCGGGCAGACGCGAATAGATTATTTCCGTGCGCACAGGCTCCCCTTGCCAGCAGCGTTTCACATATTCCTCGGCCAGGTTTGTAAGTTCCGCGGCTGAAACCAAGCTCCCGCTGCGGCTCACTTCCACACTGTCTTCTCCCGCTAAGGCCACCTTGACCGGATCGATGCGGTGGGCCACCATGCTCCGGCGGATTTCCGCCTTGTCGATCGTGAGGCTTTCGCCTGGAACCGGCGCTGGCCCTAGCGGAAGCTCGGTCAGCATGCTGATCAGCTCCTCGTTGAATCCTTCGACCTGGGCCACATCACCCAGGACCAGCTGGCCGTGGTTGGTCTGAGCCGTGGATTTGAGGTAAATATAGACCTTATCGTCCGAGGCGGTTTTCAGCTCTTTCGCTCCCCAGCTCAAAAGAACAGCGGCCAGGGCAAGGGATAAAAATATGGACTTCATGCTCATTGTACTTCCACTGCTTAAGATGGTTGTTTATTGCGTTCAAAAGGCTGTCCGTTTTCGCGATATTAATTCCGGCGGCTTGCCGGGTAAGGGATTATTTAATTATTCCCTGGCCGGCAGCCCGCCCTGGGGCAACTGGTTATTAACGGCCGATATTGCTTGCCACCTGGAGCATGTTGTCGGCAATCGAGATGCCGCGGGAGTTCAGTTCATAGACTCGCTGGGCGGTGATCAGGTCAACCAGTTCGTCGACAACTGAGACATTCGAGAACTCGATATAGCCCTGTTCGATACGTCCGAACTCGTTCTCGTTGGGGTTGCCGAGGATCGGGGTATTGGAGGCCACTGTTTCCACGAACAGGTTGTTGCCGACATTTCGCAGGCCCGCCGGGTTAATGAAGCGGGCGAGCTCGATACGCCCCACATTTGCCGGCTGCACCTGGCCGGGGAGAATGACATCCACATTCCCGTCAGCCCCCACGGACACTTTCATCGCGTTCTGCGGAATGGTGATCTGAGGCTGAAGCGCCAGGCCATCAGTAGTCACCAGCATGCCGTCCTGGTTGATTTCAAAATTGCCGTCCCTGGTATAAGCGACTGTGCCATCCGGCTGGGTGATCTGAAAAAATCCGTCACCATTTATCGCCAGATCCAGGTCATTCTGGGTTTTCTGCAGCTCACCCTGGGTGAATACTTTCTGGGTGGAGGAGAGACGCACCCCATGGCCGACCTGCAGCTCAGCGGGCACGATCGTGCCCTGGAACTCGGACACGCCCGCGGGACGAAGGGTCTGATACAGAAGGTCCTGGAACTGGGCCTGGGTCTTTTTAAAGCCTGCTGTGTTGACATTGGCGAGGTTGTTGGCAATCACATCCACCCGCACTTCCTGTGCTTTCATGCCGGTGGCTGATGTGCGAAGAGCTCGGATCATATTCTTATCTCCTTAGCTGTTTCTTAACTTAAATCAGAAATTGGAGGTGACCCCCCCCGGTCAAACTCTGCCGACCTGGGTTATCACCTGCTGCAGGGTTTCATCCTGCATGCGGATAGCACGCTGGCCAAGCTCGAACATTCTCTGGATCTCTATCATCTTTACAAGCTGGTCCACCGGATGTGCGTTGGCTTTCTCCAGCATGCCCTGCCTGACTTTGAAATTCTCAGAGGTTTTGCCAGCGCCTCCGCCTTCTGCGGTAAAAAGATTGTCTCCGATTTTGGTCATTTTATAAGGTTTGGGGAAATCATCTATTCTGAGCGTTCCCCGCGGCTCATTGTTCACGTAAATATCGCCGTTGCCCTGCACTGTAAGTTTGCCCCCCTGGACATTGATCGGACCTCCAGCGCCCAGTACCGTATAGCCCTCGGCAGTAACCAGATCGCCGTCCTGACCGATACTGAAATACCCGTTGCGGGTGTACCGGATTCCCTGCGGGGTCTGGATCGTGAAAAACCCATCCCCGTCTATTGCGATGTTGAAATCATTGCCGGTAATATCCATCTCCCCCTGGGTGAAATCAGTCTGCTCTACAACAACCAGGCTGCTGTTCCCGACACTGGCAGTGTAAGCCGGCGGATAGACATTGATACTGCGGGGCGGCTGGCCTGAGGAAGCTACTCCATGTTCGTTCAGGTAAAGATCCGCCGTGACTAGGTCATGGATAAAGGCCCGGTCCTGCTTGTAGCCCGCTGTGTTGGCATTGGATAAATTATTGGTTACCAGATCCTGCCGGAAAGACAAGGGCAGCATGCCGGCGGCTGAGGTGTATAGGCCTTTGATCATTTAGTTTTCCACCTTTGGAACCGGGTTGCGAATTCCAGTCAAGTAAATATCTCGATCAATCAGGCTTGGGAGATTTTGCTAAGAGGGGAAAGGGCAAGGTTTGTGCCATCGGCCGGTCAGGGCGGAACGCAGTGATAAAGCCAGTTCCGCTGAAATCAGATAATGATTGACTGAGTAAAAAATTCCGGTTAGGATAATTATTTAAAAAATAGGTGGGTAAATATTGCCTTGTCAGGCCACAATGCGGAGTGATATAAAAGACCCAAAAAAAATCCCCATCAACTATGCGCCCCCAGATTAATGCGGATAACTCTATGGAAACATCATCCGCCAGCGGGAACTTGAATCAAGTAACTTGCCGGCGCAGACAAAGTTCCAATGGCTTCCTGTGAGTACGTAGCTCACCTGACGGGCAGTGATGGGGATTATACTTTCTAATTAATTGTAAAGATTGGCCGGGGTATAGTCAAGAGGTACCGGAAAGGGCGGCAAAGCGTCCAATGATGTGTCACAAAAGCAGGATTCCCAGAAGCCCGACTGCCCAGCAGTAATAGGCGAATCGATCGAACTTTCCTTTTTGCAGGGTTTTGAGCAGGAAAAAGATTGCCGTAAATCCGGAGATAAAGGCAGTGACTGTTCCGACAGCCAGCGCGCCGAGGCCCGGGAGAGCCGCTGAGACAGTGGTGATCCGGGAGGAGAATTCAACTATCGAAGCGCCCAGAATGGCTGGCAGTGCCAGAAGAAAGGAGAATTCAGCGCTTTTCCCGGGACCCAGACCCAGGAAGAGACCTGCAGTGATCGTGGTGCCCGAGCGGCTTATCCCGGGAAGAAGAGCGGCAGCCTGGACCGTGCCGACCAGCAGCGCCCTCCACCACGTAAGCGGCAGCCTGCTTGTTTTGGGGGAAAATCTTGAACTTGCCAGGATCAACCCGGTAATCAACAGCATCAGGCAAACCAGGCGCGGGTCCTTGAATGCCGACTCGATTTTATCTTTGAGCAAGACCCCGATAATCCCGGCAGGCACAGTGCTAATCAACAGGTAAATGTCGAGCAGAAAGTTTTCACGGGCTGAATCTTGAAGTTCATCTCCGCTCCGGCTCTTTCTCCAGGCGCCCGGCTCCAGAAACAGGCGGAGAGCTTTGAGCATGGCCAGGATACGTTTGCGGTAGGCCAGCACAACCGCCCCGGCTGTGGCCAGGTGCACGGCGACCTCAAAGGCGATACCCTGCATCCGGACTCCCAGCAGAGCCTCACCGAGAACGAGGTGGCCCGAGCTGGAGACCGGCAGAAACTCTGTCAGTCCTTGCAGAACACCTAAAAGGAGGGCATCGATAAGGTCCATAAAATAGATAATCCTCTCAAACCGCTTAAATATTTTCTGAGCGATATTATATTTAAAGTGGTGGTTCTGCTTATACTTTCGCCGTAAAGGGTAAAACAGAATCTAAATCCTTCCGGGCGCTTCTGTCAACTGACATTCTGGCCTCCGGTCTTTATCCTGTCCTTGAGAACAGGCCGGGATAGAAATTTGATTGAAATATCCTAAACTATCCGCTAGACTGGTGTTCTAGTCTTAGATCTACGGATTAAGGAGTTATTTGATTTACAAATGATTTATATCCTATGTTTTAAAATAATGCGTCGTCGGAGCGAGGCATGCCTCGCCAGTGAAGTAAGTAAGATAAAAACGGGATTTGAGCGAAGCATGCGTTGCCCCTGAAAGTCATTCCATTGAAAAGACCGAATTGTCGAGGATTATTTTATATTCGAGCAATAGACCCGAAAAGCACTCGATAAAAGATCGGTACCAAAAATACTCAAGCTGAGAAAGAGCGTAACAGCACTGTCAGGCTCAAATTCAAGCCACCACTATTAGGGGTGGTTATGGATTCCGGCGAAGCTTATCAGGTATGTAACAGTTGCCAATCCCGTACCTGCCCGGCTTGCAAGCCGGGAAGCTCAGTTGATAAGTTATCGGGCGCCCGGTGAGGATTGAATGGGAATGAAATTTTTCAGCAATGAATGGATTCCCCGGCCCAAGAAACCGGAATGGCGGCTTGCCGGCTTTCTGTGGATTTTTATGATCCTGGTTCCGGTCTGTGACTTGAAGGGCCAGGCTGGAGAAGACACTTCTTATTACTACCAGGAAGCGCTGACCAGGATCTCGCAGGGTGAGTTCAAGGAAGCCCTGCCTCTTCTTGATCGGGCTCTCGAGCTTGACCCGCAGCACGGGCGCGCCCTTCTTGCCCGGGGGGGATTGTACCTCAAGCTCGGTCTATATAAGGAGGCTGAGCACGATTTCAACCGGGCGCGTTACGACGAGGAGCCTGAAATAAGGGCGGCTGCTCATATCGGCCTGGGTGATATTTACCGCGAGCTGCCGTTCCGCAACCTGCAGGCCGCGGCCGAGTACAGGCTTGCCTTGCGGACTGATCCGGCTAGCCGCGAGGCGCTCTATGCGCTTGCGGAAACAGGTTTCGCCCTGCGTGAGACCCAGGGTTACCGGATGGCGGCCACTGCGCTTGCCAGACTGATCTGCTTGGACCCTGATTACAGGGACGCCTACAGGCTCTGGCGGGATAAGATCCGCGACCAGACAGACAACGAGCTGCGAGAGGTGGGCGCCTGCCTGGAAGACTTCATGACCCGGCACCCTGAAAAGAGCCTCTGGTGGCTCGATCTCGCTCGTGACCGCTACCGGCTGGGGGAGGTGGAAAATACGCTGGCCTTTCTCCGGAAGCTTGAAACTGCAAACCCGGACTATAAAATTTCCGAGCGCAAGCTCCTTGAGGCCTGCTGCCTGTTGGGCCTGGGCGACACACTGGGTTTTGAAAACTGTTATACCGAGGCTCTCAGGAAAGCGGAAGCAGAGGGGGATTTCACCAGACTCCTTATTGAGGCCGAGCCTGTGTTTACCCCGGAGGAGAGCGCTGCCTGGAGCAAGCTTGAAAGCGCGGCGGAAAGAGCCGCTTTTTTCCGCAGATTCTGGCTCGGAAGAGATCCCGACCCGCTCTCATTCCACAACGAGCGCCTGGTGACCCACTACCTGCGCCTGATCGAGGCGGAAAACCGCTATCGCATACTTTTTCCCCACAGCAGGTTCCAGACCTCCCGCGACTACTTTCGTCTCATTAGTCCCCACTCGTTTTTTATTGACTATGATCCGGACCTTTTCTGGAACCGCAGCCGCGAGCTGTTACTGGACCAGCGGGGGCTCCTGTTTGTCCGCCACGGCCCTCCGGACAGGGTGACCCGGCAGGTTACCTGGTCCGATCCGATGGAGATCTGGTACTATGGCTCGGTGCATTTTCTCTTCGAGAAACAGCGCGGCGCAGGGGATTTTATCTATATCCCGAGTATTACCAGGGGTGCGGGCGATATCAATATCGCCATGCAGACCGAGTCTTTTATCGATCCCCTGCCGGCGTACCAGCAGAGCTACTATGCAGCGGATTTCCTGGGCCCGGATGGATCGGTCGAGCTCGAGTTTTACCAGTCTGCGCCTGTGGAGCTCGCCAGGAGCCGGGACTCGCTTGAGGCGGCCCTGGGGATATACGACAGCACGTGGGCTGAGGTGGCAGTGAACAGGATCCAGGCCCGGAGGATTGGAACCGGCCGCGATACACTGTGGCTTGCCGTGCACAGGCTGCCAATCGAGCCTGGAAGCTATTTCTACGCAGCGCGCCTTGATATTCCAAACCGCAGGGCCCTGGTGCAGGGAAAGCTTAAGCTCACGCCCTATCTGACCAGGAAAATTGAGTTGAGCGGCGTTGTTTTGGGGAGTTCTGTACCGCCAGGAGCCGAAAAATTCCACCAGCGGAGAGGAATAAAACTTTTGCCCAGGCCCTCGCTCAGATTTTCGCCTGGGGAAACGATCACTGTTTACCTTGAACTATACGGACTTAAAGCGAGCTGGGAGGGAGTCCGCTCATACCGCGAGTGGGTCACAGTGAGCCTGGCCGAGGAGGAGAAAAAAGGGGTAGTGAGCTCCTTCAAGCGCCTTTTCGCTCTTGGAGGTGAAAAAAAAGGCAAGAGCCTCACCCTGACTTTTGACCGCACGCCGAAAGAGCCTCAGGGCGCGGTGGCTGAAAATTTCACTATCGACACCTCTTCTCTCATCCCTGGCACCTACCGCCTGCTGATCGAGGTGCGCGACAACAGCACCGGCTACCGCAGCCAGAGCTCGTTGCATTTTGAGATTGCTTCGGCTGAAAAAAAAGGCCGGTAAATACCGTCCCCTGTGAAAAGGTATTCTGTTTTGCTGTGATCTGGCAAATTTTCAAATCCGAGCGGTTGGAAAAAATATATACTGCCTAATTCGAATTATTTATAAAGTGGGGTAAGCAGGAAAGATTTACCAGGTGTTAATCTTTACATTTAACGCGTCGGCGGCTTACTTTACATAACGACGACTGAAATACTCCGGGAGAAAAGCTTCTACAACTGCCGAAAAGAGGTTTAAGGGCTACTACCTGGGATGATAAAGCCATCCCAGGTGAAACCAAAGGCCATAAGAAGCCCTGAAGTCCGAGGAACCTGCTTTTGGAGCGTGTAGAAAACAAGTAATTTCCATCATCGCCACATTAGATGTACACCGCCCAGGCATGCCTTGTCCGCTAAAGAGAGTGCTGAGAAAAGCAGTCTTTTTTCATACCCAGTTACAAATGATGCCGGCCCGCTTAGATTTCGCCTTTAAAAATTCACTCTAGACTATCAAAAAATATTCAGTCAAAGGCCAGTCTCAGGAGGCCTGACAAGAAGTAGAGCACCATGCCGCCCAGGGCCAGTGCGCCGGCATGAGAAAAATCCCAGGAGCCGCTGATCACGCCGAACAGAAAAGCAGCCAGGCCCACGAAGAAAAGGACGAGGAAAAACTTTCCCCAGCCGGACTCCGGCACAATATGGTAAGGCGCCCCTTCATCCCGCTCGCTGTGGTTTCGGGCCTCCCACACGCGGTCGATCTGTTCATTGCTCTGACCCGGAAACATCACGGTGACGACCGGGGTCACCACCAGCACTGTGAGGGTGCTGATAAAGGTGGAAAAGAAAAAGGCATCCACACCCCTTAGATAGGCGCTGATCAAGCCTGCCACTATTCCTGACAGATAGCCGATAAGCGCTCCCTGCCAGTTGGCGCGCTTCCAGAGCAGCCCGAAAACGATAGTGATCACGAAAAACGGCATATCAAAAATACCGACCACGGTGAGATAAGCAGCGACAACGTTTTCACCGATCAATGGGATAAGGTAGGCAAAGGCGATCCCCATGGCCCCGGAAACGAAAGTCATGATCCGCACCACCCAGAGGGTCTGCTTGGGCGAGGCCTCGCGGTTCACTACAGTCTTATAGATGTCGTTACAGAAAAGCGTAGCCACTCCCTCGAGGTTCGTGCTGATCGTGCTCATCTGGGAGCTCAACAGCCCGCAGGCCACCAGGCCAAGCAAGATAGTGGGCAGGGTGCTTTGCACGAGTATCGGAAAGGCGCTGTCCATTTCCGTGATCCCAGGATGGATGATCGAGGCCGCCATGCCGGGCAGGATCCAGAGCAGGGCGAACGGGGTGGTGATAATACCCGCCAGGACAAGGCCCTTGGCTGAGCTTTTAGCGTCTTTCGAGCTGAACGACATCTGCAGGAGACCCTGGTCTGTACTGGCCCACTGGATGCCTAAAATCCAGATCGCCAGGATAAACTGCCAGTTATACGGGCCTGCATGGGGAACCAGGTTCAGGTGGCCCTCGGCTACTTTTTCCACCAGTCCCGGCCACCAGCCCACCTGCTGCATGACCAGGGGCAGAAGGATCAGCGCCCCGCCGAGCATCAGGATAAACTGGATCACATCCGTAATTGTCACCGACCACATGCCGCCGAGGAAAGTGTAGGCAATGGCGATAAAGGCGAAGATAATCAGCCAGAATGAAAAATTGCCGGTAAAGGCGAGATTTTCCACCCTGGCGATAGTCATAAAGGCCACTGCCGCGGCCCTCAAGACCACGCCGAGCCAGAACGCCAGGCGGAAAACCCAGTACAGGCCTACCAGGAAGCGGATCCAGACATTGTAGCGCATTCCCAGGAATTCCGGCACTGTCCTGATTCTCAACCGTCGCAGGATTGGGATGATCAAGAGACCTGAAAAAACCAGGCCCATATTCCCGGTCCAGGTCTGCCAGACAATCGAGATGCCGTACTTGTAAGCGGTGCCGCTCTGGCCGATAAAACTGTAAAGGTTGACATTTGCAGCGGTAAGCGCTGCGGCCAGAATGAAAGGTGTCAGGTGACGGCCCGCCACCATGAAATCATCCGCGGTGTCGATCCAGCGGGACAGGGCGTAACCGATTAAAAACATGCCCGCCAGAAAAACTATCAGCATGCTGAAATCAACATAGCTCATGTATCGCTCCTGGGCTGATTAAGGATCAAGTAAAAGGTTTGTTTGAAGTCGATTATCTTGAGGAGTCCGCTCAAAATACAGCCAAGGCCCTCTTCAGGTCAACAAGAAAGTTGAGCCGGCGAGGGTTTCCTTGTGGCCCCTCTCTTAATCAAATCCAATCTCTGAGGAAGTTGACAAAAACAGGCTTATCCCTTATACTGACTTCAATTTTTCAAATAACATAAGCAGAACTATTTTTTCTAAAATCTTAACTTTTGGAGCTTTTTTAATGCAGCAGTGGCTTATGGTTATACCCATTCTTTTGTTTTCTGTGGTGGTCCATGAGTGCGCTCATGCCCTGGCGGCTGAGCGCGCGGGGGACCCGACAGCCAGGATGCTCGGCCGGATAACGCTCAATCCGATTCCACATATCGACCCGGTAGGATCGATCCTGGTCCCAGTGCTCCTTTTGCTCACTCACAGCTCGATTTTTTTTGCCTGGGCCAAGCCTGTGCCGGTAAACCCTTACAATTTCAAGAATCCCAGGCGGGATGACATTGTTGTCTCTTTTGCCGGACCGCTTTCCAATCTGATTCTGTCGCTTGTTTTTGCTGCTCTGCTCCTGATTTTTATCCTTATTATTTCCCCAGGCAGCGGACTTTCTCTACCCACGAAAAGCCTGATCGAGCTTTTCAGATACGGTATCTGGATCAACATTATTCTGGCGTTCTTCAACCTCATCCCGATTCCACCGCTCGATGGGTCGCACATTTTGAGAAACCTCCTGCCGCCTGCGGCGGCCAGAAAATATGATAAGATCCAGCCCTACGGCTTTATTATTCTGTTGGCGCTGATCTATTTCAACCTGCTGTCGGTGTTTTTCGTACCGGCCAGATTGCTTTTCTCCGGTATCCTCAAAATGGTGCTCGCTCTAAGCTCCCTGGCTTATTAGGTTTGATTTGCCAGGGGCATGAGCCAAAAGTTGATCTGCAGCTTGCAAATGTTCTATTTACTGAATATCAGCCAGATTATTCCTCTATTCCCACAACTAGGGGCGGACCGATGTGTCCGCCTGAAGGTTGATATATTTTGATCAGGCCAGGGTGTACACACGGAAAGAACATTAACAGATAAAATTGGAGTTTTTTCATGACTGAAAAGAAGGGGGTAATTTTAAGCGGAATGCGTCCTACCGGTAAACTTCATCTGGGACATCTGGTGGGGGCCCTGGAGAACTGGGTCAGCATGCAGGAGAGTTACGACTGTTATTTTCTGGTGGCCGACCTGCATGTCTTGACCACTGGATTTGAAAAGAGTGCCGAGATACCGGACAACACCCACGAGATGGTCTGCGACTGGCTTGCCGTGGGGCTGGATCCGGAGCGCTCGGTCTTTTTGATCCAGTCAAAGGTCAGGGAGCATTCCGAACTCAACCTGATATTTTCGATGATCACTCCCATGCCCTGGGTCGAGCGCAATCCCACTATCAAGGAAATGATCAGCGACCTGGGACTTTCCGGCAAAATCCATTTCGGGCTGATGGGCTATCCCATTCTCCAGGCCGCGGACATCCTCCTTTACCGGGCAGACCTGGTACCAGTGGGCGAGGATCAGGTGGCCCATGTGGAGATGACACGGGAAATCGCCAGGAGATTCAACTATCTGTATCAGCCTGTTTTCCCGGAGCCCCAGGCGAAACTGACCACCACCCCGCGCCTGCCGGGCACGGACGGCAAAAAAATGAGCAAAAGCCTGGGCAACTGCATCTACATTTCAGATGAGGACCAGGCTGTGAGGGATAAAGTATGGCAGATGGTCACGGATCCGCAGAAAATCCGGAGGGGGGATCCCGGCAGGCCCGAGGTATGCTCTGTCTATGCCTATCACGAGATTTTCAACGCCGGGGGAACAGAGGAGATTGCCTCAGGCTGCCGGTCCGGAGCCCTGGGCTGCGTCGAGTGCAAGAGGATGCTGACTTCCTCGATCTGCAACCGGCTCGACCCCATCCGTCAGCGGCGCCGCCCTTATTCTGAAGACAGGCAAAAAGTGATAGAGATTCTGTTCGAGGGCTCACGGGTTGCCGCAGTGAAAGCCGGAGAGACTATGGACATGGTGCGTAAAGCAATGGGGATGGAATTCCGCTGATTCACGCGTGCGTCTCCTGTTTGCCGATTGGCAGTTCATGAATTATTTACTTCTTTTCCGAGGGTGTGGGGATGGATGACTATCAGGTGCGCCTTGAATTTTTCGAAGGGCCGATGGATCTGCTCGTTTACCTGATCCGGAAGAACGAGATTGACATATATGACATACCGATAGCGCTGATTGCGGACCAGTATCTCGAATATGTCTCGAGGATTGAGACCCTGAATCTCGAGAAGGCTGGCGATTTTCTGCTGCTGGCGGCCACCCTGCTTGAGATTAAAAGCAAGATGCTGCTGCCCAGGCCGGAAATCGGCGAGGAGGAGTTCGAGGACCCGCGCACTGAGCTGGTGGAAAAGATAGTCGAGTATATGCAGTTCAAGGAGATCGCCGACCGGATGAGCACTCTGGAGGATTTAGCAAGCCGCCAGGCCGAGCGCGGCTTCTCCGAGGTGGACCTGTACCGCAGTCAGGAGGATGAAGATCTCATGACCGAGGCCACAGTCAGTGAGCTCATTCTGGCTTTCAGCCGTCTGCTCGTTCAAGCCTCCCAGCCTGAACCGGTTCACCGGGTGTTGCGCGAGAAGATTTCCACAGCCGCACGGGTGAACCAGATCAGAAAAGTTCTGGCCCAAAAGAGGAGGGTGCTTTTCTCGGATCTTGTCGAGGAAGGCACCGGACGGTTATTCGTGGTAGTGACCCTGGTCGCTCTGCTTGAAATGGCCAAGGGCGGCGAAATCCAGGTGGAACAGAACGATACTTTTACAGAAATCTGTATCGCCCGGGCTCGGCTCAAGCCTGTCGAGGAGGAGAGTGATTTTGAAGAGACGGACCAGGACATGTACGAATAAGATAAAAAATTTGCTTTTAAAGGCGTGAGGGGTTTTAAAAGATGGCTGAATATTCAAAAGAGATGCTGGTTGAGGCGCTCCTTTTCGCTTCAAGCGAGCCTGTTTTGGCCAGAAAAATCGCCTTGGCCGCCGAAATCACGGAGGATGATGTCCACACGGCGGTCTTTTCTCTCAACAGGGCGTATGAAAACGAAGGCCGGGCTTTCAGGATTCTTCGGGTGGCCGAGGGGTACCAGTTCAGAACCCTGCCGGAGTTTGCTGATTATGTCAGGGGACTGGGAAGGCAGATCGCCGCAACCAGGCTTTCTATCCCTGCGCTCGAGACTCTGGCCATTATAGCCTACCGCCAGCCGATCACCCGGGCTGAAATCGAGAAGATCAGAGGAGTCAATGTAAGCGGAATACTCAAGAATCTGATCGAGAAAAGGCTGATCACTGTTACCGGGCGGGCCCAGGTTCTCGGGCGGCCGCTGCTCTACGGCACAACCCGCGAGTTCCTGCGCTATTTCGGTCTGGCGGATTTAAGCCATCTCCCCAAAGAAAGCGAACTTCAGGTAATTCTGGCCGAGGAAGGCGCCGATCAGGTGGGCCGCACCTCGAGTCGGATAGGCAAGGAGCCGGGGGAATCGGACGAACAACAGATTCTCATGTAAATACCCGCGGTGAAAAGATTCAGAAAGTGCTCGCCGCTGCAGGTCTCTGCTCGCGCCGTCAGGCTGAGGATTTAATCCGCCGGAGGCTGGTGCTGGTGAACGGCGAGGTGTGTGACAACCCCGCGCTCCGGATCGATCCAGCGAAAGACGTGGTCGAGTACCGTGGGAAAAGGATAATTCTCCCGAGCAAGAAAACCGCCTGCCTGATTCTCTACAAAACCGCCGGCTATGTGACCTCCACCGGAGATCCGCACCACCGGAAGACTGTCTACCAACTGCTCCCGAAAGCCGAGCGGGGAACGCGCTGGCTGTATGTGGGCAGGCTTGACAAAGATACCGAGGGGCTTCTCGTTTTCACAGACTCTGGAGAGCTGGTCCACGCTTTGAGCCACCCATCCTACAAGGTGGCCAAACATTACCGGGTTGAGGTGGCAGGCAGGCTGGGACGGCAGGATCTGAAAAAGCTCGAAAGAGGTTTTGAAGTCGAGGGGCGCCTGATGAAAATGGATCAGGCCCGAATCTTGCCTAGTGAGAAGAATATCACCCGTCTTGAACTCGTGCTCCATCATGGAGAGAAACGGCAGATCAAAAGGATGCTGGGCCAGCTGGGTTATAGAGTGATTTCACTTTGCCGGACCCGTTTCGGCCCGCTCACTCTGGCAGGCCTTAAGCCCGGTGAGTGCCGCAGGCTGGAGGAAAAGGAAATGGAAGATCTCATGCGGGCCATTGGGAAAACAGGTTAAGACTGTTGATAAATTTTTATTTGACAAAACTATATAGTTTGGTTTAATTTATACAGTTAAGACAATTCTTGATGGCGCTGACAGGTGAGTATAAACGGGTAAACTTTATCACTAATGTTAATCGAGAAATGATCTTAAGACCGGCAGGGAAAACCTTGATGAAGGTTTTATTATATCTCTTGTCTGTTTTGATGATCGGGCCACGCCTGTTGACTGCTCAAGAGCTTCCTTTCTACTTGATGGAAATGGGCGAGGGCCATAGTAATTACGCTTTTGTCGTAGACAAGAAAAATCAGGTGCTTTCCCTTTTCCAAGGCTCCCCCGAAGGACCACAGCTCTTCAAAAAATACCGCTGCACCACCGGAAAGAACAACAATGGGTCCAAATACCGCGCCGGAGACAACAAGACCCCGAACGGCATTTATTTTTTCAGAGGTATCCTGGAAGATGAACAACTGCCTGAGAAGTACGGGGTCCGCGCCTTCCCCATGGACTATCCCAATGATTACGACCGCCTGAGCAACAAAACCGGCTCAGGAATCTGGCTCCATGCAGTGGATGACGACAACCGGGTGGAGATAAGCTACGATACCGAGGGCTGCGTGGTGGTCACCAATAACGATATGGTTGATTTAACCCCCTATGTTTCTCTCTATACCACACCGATAATTATCGACGACAGTATTTTTACTGTCTCGAAAGACCAGTTCCAGGCCGAAAAGAAAAAAATTCTCGACCTTGTCTCAGGCTGGGTGGATGCCTGGCAGAACAAGGAGCTTGACCGCTACATGAATTACTACGATGAGCGCTTCCAGGGCTCGGGACGGAACAGGTCCCAGCACAGGGCCCATAAACAAACTCTGAACAGAAACTACAAAGAAATCAAGGTCGATATTTCAGATATCAGGATCTACCACTACCATAAATACATTGTGCTCTCTTTTAACCAGGAATACCGCTCGAACCTCTTTAACTCGAAGGGCCGTAAAAGGCTTTATCTGGCCAATACAGGAGACGAGTGGAAAATAATCTCCGAAAGATTCCAGCGAATGTGATAGAGCCCCTCTGAATTTTACCTGCCCTTGAATTGCACGCTAGAGATAGATATACTGTTAACCAAGAAATGTTTCCCCCCCTTCCCGGGATCAGTTTAAGAATAATCATACCGTCTAACCGCTGCAGCGTAAAAAGATGAGCCTCCTGACAGTCAGGCAAAAAACTCTGCTTACAAGGATACTGGCGGTCTATCATCCGGAGTGGGCCTCCCGGGCCGGCAGCCTGGAATCGCTCGCGGAGCGGGAGCTGACTGAAGCTGCGGATTACCTGGAGCGCGTAGTCGGGACTCTCGGGCTTTTCATCCCCGGCGTGAGACATGATTTCGGGATCACTGAGAGGGGTGGAGATGCCGTGGTTGCCTATTTTACCGGAAAAGAACGCGGCCGGCTGCGGCGATTTTTCATGATGCTTGACGTGTCGGGCTTCACCGCCCTTCTCACCTTTTTAACCGACCGGTTCGGCAAGCAGGAAGCGGGAGATATAATGAACCTGAGTATTCTCAACCGCTATTGCCTGGACAAGATCGGCCTGCTGGTCCACTATTTCGGCTCCCAGGACGGGGAGTTTAGCACGCCGGGGGAGAAAGCCTTGAAAGTGGCCCTTTCTTTCAGGGCGCAGCTTGCACGGGTCACTGACCAGGTGCGTCGGGAGCTGAGCTTGAAACTGGCAGGCAAGCCGCATCAGGAGACTATCATACCTTTTATCCGGAGTCTCCAGATAAAAGCCTCGGGTTCTGTAGTGGCCGCAGCAGGGGGACGGTCGGACTTTTACGGCAAAAACAACCGCGTTCGTATCACCTGGGGCCAGACCGCCCGCCGTGTGGCAGCCGCCGAAAAAGTGGGCGGCAGCGATCAGAGAGTCGACCCTAAACTGGCCGAGTGTAAGGGAGTCGGCCTTGACAGCCAGGCGCTTGAGGCTTTGAAGGGCCTGCTGGAGAAAGGCTGGCTCAGGAAGGGCGACTTCCGCCTGAGAGACACCGGCCGCTATCGCAAACTGGTCCTCACCCCTCGCGGCCAGGACAGGCTGCTCGAGCAGGTGGATGGACTTCTGGAAAATTACCGGGTCGAAGCGGAAGAAAGCTCGACATGGACAGGGGTTCCCGCACCAGACAAAGGCCGCGATCTTTTGCGCATCCGAAAGGCAGCCTCCAGTCTCGAGGAACTCCTGCCTTTCCTGTACGGGGTGGATTTTATCGAACTTGTGGTCAGCCATCTGGATTCAGAAGGAGACCGCAGGCTTTTGTTTGCAGACCGCTCGAGCCGGATTCACGAAACCGGGATACTTTTTACCAATTTCACGGTTTCAGGCAGCGAGCTGCTCGATGAACTGGCCGAGCTGGTGCATGAGGTGACCTCACGCTATGGACTGATTTGCAAATACAATATTTTCCCCAGAGGAGATTTCAACCTGATGGCTGTTTTGGGTCTGGGAGCTTCCGGGGCGCAGGCTGCGAACCGATTCTACGCGGAGATTCTCTGGCAGTGCTGGCGGGATTTGGTCTCCGGTGTGGAAAGAGCTTTCCGCGACCGGGTGTGTCTGCGTTCAGGCATGAGCGTGGGTAAATGCCTTCAGGGTCCGGTGGGTGATAACCTGATCCACAACGAACTGACTGTGATCGGTCCTGACTGCAACCTGGCAGCGCGCCTTCTTGCCCGGGCCCTGACCAAGACCGACGGCAAGAGCGGCACCATGGTGCTGACTAAAGCATGCTATGGCACATTGGGCCACCTGGTCCAGCCTGTAGAGAGTTTCGAGCGGGCGCATCTGAAGGGATTCTCTGATCTGGTACCGTTATATTCGGCAAGCCCCCGCAAGGAGAATGAAAGCCTCGAGGTCTTTATAGCCCGTCTGCGCCAGCTGCCTCTGGTCACTACCGATGGGGTACTGGTTGACCAGCAGTCCCGTCTGCGCGACGACCGCTGTCTTGCCGCCTGCCTTGATTATCTGGAAGCCGTTGAAAGGGGAAAGAGAGCTGCGAAGGGAGTTCTTGCTTTTACAGGAGAGAGCGGACTGGGTAAAACGCGCCGGATGGCCGAGCTTATGCAGTGGGGCTTGAATAGAGGCTGGACAGTCCTGTACGGTGAATGCCTGAGCTGGTACCAGGGAACCGGGAAGCGAGTGGCCCTTGAGACAGCGGGCGCTGAAACCCGCGCAGTGCCCTACCATCCTTTTATCCGCATCTTGAATGAGCAAGTGTTCGATATTCTTCCCCATGACACGGCAAGCGCTGCCCTGGAAAAAATCAGGCAGGCTTTTATCCGTTTGTCCATTGATAAGGAGCTTCTCGATCAGGTGCCCATAGTGGGTTCGTATTTAGGGATTGCTGTGCCGGAGGGAAAAATCCCCGTCAGTTTGAGTCCCCTTCAGCGGCGGAACATTTTTTTCGAGCGGGTGGCTGAAATTTTCGAGAGAATAATCGCTTCCAGGGGAAAGGGCCTGCTGCTCTCTGTCGATGATCTCCAGTGGGCCGACCAGGGCAGCCTGAAACTATTGCAATTCTTGCGTCAAAGGATTGGCGAAGGGCTGGTTATCTGCGCCGGCGCGCTCCATCCCGGGAACCTCCAGACACTCGACTCGACAAGAGAGGAGGAGCGGAAGAACAGTTTCCGCCCGTTCGAGCTGCAGCCGCTTAAAAGGCGTGGAGCCGCTGTGCTGGCCAGAGCGGCCCTCGGCCTGAAACCGGAGGCCGGGCTGCCCGGGCTTCTTGATAAACGTATCGGCGAGCTTGAGAACAACCCGTTGTTCATTATCGAGTTCTGCCGGAAGCTGCTCGATACCGAGGTGGTTTTCGTCCGGGATGGCAAGGTCCAGAGAATTGAAGAAGAAGCATTAAGCGGTTTGAGCGTGCCCAATCGGGTGCATTCAGTAATCGAAGAGCTTATTAACAGTTTACCCAAGCAGGATTTCGATCTTATCCGCCATGCCTCGATACTGGGCAACACCTTGCGCTGCCGGCATGTGGCTGAGCTTTACAGCCGGCTTACCGGTGATAGTAAAACAGAGCTCAGCGGAATCTATCAGACCTTGCACAGGCTTGCCGGCGGCCGGGTTCTGGAAATCGAGCAGGACAGAGGCCCGGATTCGGTCTATAAATTCAGCCGCTCCCTGATCGCCCTGTCCCTGTATCAGGGATTGCCTCCCTCGCTCAGAAAGAGGCTTCACGGGCTGGCCGCTGAGATTTTCCAGAAATCGCGGGAATACAGCCCCCAGGAAAAGACCCTTGCCTGCGCGCTCCATTATGAGCTCGCTGAAAGGCCGCAGGAGGCTTGCGGCTATTATCTGGACTCAGCTCACTGGGCAGGGGAGCTTTTTGAAAACGAAAGAGCCCTCAAGCTACTGAACAAGGTCGAACGGTTCTGCGGTCTCCATCATTTTGCAAATGGAGAGCGCATGCTATTGGATGCTTATGGCCTGCGGGGTAACGTAGCTCTTGCGCTCGGTCATTACGGGAGATCGCTCGAAGACTGCAAAAAAGCGGAGCGCCTGGCCTTGAGACTCAATGATCCCTGCCTGGCAGGAAAAGCTCTGCTCGTTTCCGGTAAGACTTACCTGACCAGAGCGCAGGCAGACGATTTCCGGCTTGCCCTTTCCAGATTCCGCAAGGCGGAAGGAAGGCTGGCCCGAGAGAGATTATTGGTCTTTGAAGCCCGGAACGGCCAGGCGCGGGTGCTGCTTGAAACAGGCCGGCTTTCCCGGGCCAGGGAAAATGCGGAAATCGCCCTCCGAGCTCTGGAGAGTGTATTAGATAGTAGAAAGCTGTCAGAGGAAGAAATACTTATCAAGGCCGGTCTGCTGCGTACCATGGGAACATCCCTGCTCCGGATGGGAAAGCACAGCGAGGCTCTCGCTGTCTATGACCAGGCGCTCGATCTGGTGGAACGAAGAAGCGGAAGCTCCTTGCTCCAGATCAAGGCCATGCTTATCAACAGCAAAGCTCTGGGCCTGGCATCCTCTTTTCGGCTGGCCGAGGCGCTTGACCTTTATTATCAGGCAAAATCCACAGCCCGCCGGGTGGGAGATATCAACCTCCAGATCGTGATCATGAATAACATGTCGGTAGCGCTCAATGATTCCGGCCAGAACGCCAAGGCCCTCGACCTCCTGTTAAGCCGTTACAAAAGCCTGGTGGAACTGGCCGGAGAAAACCGCTCGGTTGCAGGCTTCGAGTTCAATGTCGGGGAGTCCTACCATTTCATGGAAAATTATAGCGGCGCGGAGAGGCATTACAGGAGGGCGTTGGAGATTGCCAGAAAGATCGGCAGCCGGCAGTTTGAGGTGAATGTCATGTACAACCTGGGCGAATCGATCAATGATCAGGGACGCAGAGAGGAAGCCTGTTTAATCCTCGGTAAAGGGCTGCGCATTGCCCGCAGCCAAGGATACCGCCAGCAGGAGATAGATCTGGAAAACCTTCTGGGCGAGATCGAGCGGGATAGGGGAAAACTTCGCCGGGCCCTGCGCCGTCACAAGCATACAGTTTCAGTCGCGCAGGAGCTGGGCGACCTGTTCGGCCGGAGCTGGAGTTTAAGGAATCTGGCTGTAGATTTGCTCACCCTCGGTAATCCGGCTGATCTCAAGCAGGCCCGGGAGATGATTTTCACCTCCCTCGAGCTTTCCCGCAAAGCCGTACAGCCTGAAAACACCATGGAGACTTTGAGGCGGATACTGGAGTTTGCAGGCCCGCTGGGCCTCGAACCCGGAGAGAGGAGATCACTCTTAAGACAGTTGCAGGAGCTGGCCGGGAAACAGGAGAGCAAGAAATACCTTGAATTTTGCAGCCGCCTCGCTGGGGCGCTGACAACAGCAGGGGATAAACAGCAATGATCAGAAGAAGAACAGTCATCAAGGCCGTGCGTGAAGATCAGCCAGCCAGGGAGCTTCTCGCTCAGATTCTGGCCAATGTCAAAGCGTCCTGGGCCGACTGCTGCCGCAGAAGTGATTGGGACAGTCTGGATCAGGTGGAATTCGGCCGGATGCTCAAATACCTGGAAAATGTATCCAGGAACACCCGCCTTTTTATCCCCGCACGCGACCCGGATTATGGGATCTCCGAGCGGGGAGGGGATGCCATTCTGGGTTATCTGCGCAATCCGGGAGATCAGGGAGCCTATTTTTTCTTTGCCGATGTGAGCGGGTTTACCGCGCTTCTCACCTTCCTCACTGACCGTTTCGGCAAGGAAGAAGCAGGCGACATCATGAACCTGGGTATTCTCAACCGCTACTGTTTGAACAAGATGGGGCTGGTTCTCGAGCATTTCAAAGAGGAGCCCGGCCGCGGCGCGGATAGAGGTGTGGCGGCTCTCAAGGTCATGCTCTCGATCCGGGCCGCCATGCCGCTCATTACCAGAGAGGTGCGCGGCGAGTTGTTCCTTAAGCTTGCCGGCAAGCCGCACCAGGAGGAAATAAAAGAGTTTATCAAGAATCTCGAGGTCAAGTCGAGCGGGGGGCTGATTTTCGACCGTCAGGCCAAAAGCGAGTTCTACGGTTCCAGGGTGCGGGCGAGAATTACCTGGGGCGATACCGGCAAGCTGGTGGCTCAGGCCGAAAAGCTTGGCGGCAGCGATGAAAAGGTGCATGTGGGTGTCAAGGAAGTAAAGGGAATCGGCATGGATGAGCACTGCTACCGGAGGCTGGATGACCTTTACGCAGAGGGGTGGCTCGGGCTGAATCCAGGCGACTTTGCAATCTTAGAATCCTATGGCAAGTTCCGCAAACTGGTTATCCGGCCCTCGGGCATGGAAAAGATAAGTGGTTTTATCGAGGACTTGTGCGCCGGCTATGAGGGTCGCGCAAAAAGAAGTGACACACGGGGTTATGCAGAACTCGGGGGCCAGGCGGAAAGGGAACTCCTGGACGAGTTCGGGGCCGGGTTTCTCGATATCGAGCGCTACCTGGGCTCAAGGCTGCTTCTCCTTCATATCGTACAGAATCTTGGATCGAGCGGGGACAAGAATATCCTGATTGACGAAAGCTGCTCCGCAGTCAGGGACAGCGGAGTTCTGTTCTGCAATTTCGAGCTCGAAGACAAAGGCGTTCTGGATTCTTTAGTCGATGAAGTCCATCTGATTATGTCCCGCTATGGCATTCATTACAAGTACAATATCTTTACCAGGGGTGATTTCAACCTGATGGGCGTACTGGGCACGATGTTTTCCGAGAGGAAGGGCACGGACCGGTATTTTGTCGAGATACTCTGGAACACCTGGCGGGACATGAAAGCGGCTATGGAAAAAACCTTTGGCGCCGCGGTGAAAATTCGCGGCGGCCTGAGTGTGGGCAAAGCCCTTCAGGGGCCTGCAGGCGACAATATCATTCACAACGAGGAGACGATCATCGGGCCGGACTGCAACCTCGCCGCCCGCCTGGTCAATGAGGCTTTGGAAATCGACAGCCAGGGTAATTTCATCTATCCCTCGGGCAGCCTGTTCACTATCGCGAGCCAGCACAGGAAGGTCGAGCATCTAATCCAGCCCGCCCAGCCGGTGAGAGAAGCCAGTCTTAAGGGTTTTCGCAAGCCGGTCGCCCTGTACAGCCTTATCGAGCGCGGCGAGGTGGAAACAATCGTCGAGTTTATCGCCCGCCTGCGTAAAGTGCCGCTGGTTACGATCGAGGGTGTAATCGTGCGGGATGAGGAGTCTATGCGCCAGGACGCGTTTCTCGCTGAATGTATGGACGTGGCCGGGCGCACAGCAGCCGGCCTCACGGAGCGCTCCCAGTTAGTCAGCTTTATCGCCCAGAGCGGTGTGGGCAAGACAAGAAGGATAGCGGAGCTCGCCCACTGGGCGCTCGGGAAAGGCTGGCCGGTATATTTCAGTGAATGCTTTAGCTGGTACCAGGGTGAGGGGCCGGGCTCCTCTGCCTCAGATCCGGATGTCATCGACCAGCCGGAAAGCCACAGCGATGAAGGAGCATACCCCTTTTATCCTTTCATCCGAATTCTGAAAGAGCAGATATTCAGGATCAATAATGTCGACCCCCCGGAGCTGAAGAGGGGGAAAATCGCCGGAGTGCTCAGCATGCTCGATCCTGATAATCCCGGACTGGCAGAGCAGGCTCCGGTCCTGGCCTCCTTTATCGGTGTGGAGGTACCCGAAACCGGATTTTCCTCTGCCCTGGACGCCGAGGCGCGAAGGAACATCTTTTATGAGCGCACTGGAGATATCTTCGCCCGCGAGGTTGAAAGACAGGGAGGAAAAGGTCTGGTGCTGCTTTCCATTGATGACCTTCAGTGGTCCGACCGCAACAGCCTGCACCTTTTAAGCTTCATTATGCGCAGGGTCGGCAGGGGCCTGGTGGTTTGTGTCAACGCCCGGAAGAAACACCAGCTCGGCATCCTGCTTGATCAAGACCTGCCTGTAGACCGGCATGTTTTCGAGCCAGGCCTCCTCCAGCACGGGGCTATCGAAAGACTCGCCCGGCTCGTGCTGGGAGTCGATATCGAAGATCCGGAGGTCGGCTTTCCCCCCGAGCTCAAGGCCAAGCTCGAAAGAGAACTCGAGAGCAACCCGTTCTTTGTCATCGAGTTTTGCAACAAGCTCCTGGAGCAGGAGATTATAACCGTGGCAGATGGCCGGTGCACACGGTTTGATGACGAAACTTTCCGCGACGTGTCGATTCCCAACAAGATCCAGGGTGTTATCGAGGACCGTATCCGCCGTCTCCCGAAAACCGAACACGTGGCTATCCAGTATTCGAGCGTCCTGGGCAATATCCTGCGCTATATTATTATCCGTCAGTTCCTGCCTGTCGTGGACCACGACAGGATTTTCGAGGGCACCGACCTGGCTGAGATATTCAGCCGGCTCACCGGGCAGGAGATCACCAGGCTCGAGAACGAGAAAGATCCGGACTGGGTGTACGCATTCAAGCGGGCGCTGATTGGTGAAAAACTCTACCAGGAGCTGGTTCCCAGTCTGCGCAAAAGACTGCATAAAGAAGTGGCCCGTGTATTCGAAAAAACCGAGCTCGCTAACAGGTTCGAAAAAGTCCTGCTCACTGCTCTCCATTACACCAATGCAGAAGTGCCTGATAAATCCAGCATTTTTTACCTCGAGGCTGGAAAGCTGGCCAGAGAAGTCTTTGACAATGAGCGGAGCCTGAAACTTTTCGACCGCATCGAAAAAATCCTCAAGGAGCACAGAATCCCCGATGCCGGTAAACGCAAGACTGACATGCTGGAGAACAGGGGACAGGTGAACCTGCTGCTGGGCCGGTACGATAAAGCCCTCGAGGATTTCCAGAACCTTGCAGCAGAAGCCTCAGCCCGGGCTGACCGGGAACTGGAAGCCAGGGCCCATTACCTGAGAGGCAGCACTTATTTTCAACGCGCAGGCGGGAGCGACCTGGACCGGGCGATAGCACAGTTCGCCGGGGCGGAGAGTAAAACAGCGGATGACCGTTTGCTCGCCGATATCCTGAATGACAGTGCCCGGACCTATCTGGAAAAAGGGGAACGTGAAGCGGCGCTCAGGCTTTTGGACCGCGCCGAGGAGGCTTTCCGGCGCTGCGCCCAGACCGAGCCTGCTGTTGATGACTGCATTTTCGAGGCCTTGCTCTTGCGCAACCGCGGCAGCGTTTTTCACCGCCAGGGGCTGTTCAAGAAAGCAATCGAAATATACAACAAAGCGCTGCGGCTCGTTGATCAGGAAGCCGAAAACCGCTTCAAAAAGATCCGCGCCATGCTCTATAACTCGATCGGCCTGTCGCTGATGAAAGCTTTCAAGCTTGAGGAAAGTTTGGAGTATTTCAGTCAGGCTCTCAACCTGGCGCACTCGATCGGAGATCTGAAAACCGAGCTTCAGGTGCGGATCAACATGGGTGTGGTGGCCAATGATATGGGCCGGAACAAAGAGGCCCTCCAGATGCTTACCGAGCAGTTGTACATGTTGGAGATGCTGGTGGGCGAAACAAGGGAGCTGGCTGCGCTCGAGTTCAATATCGGCGAAAGCCATATGTTTATGGAGAATTATGCCGAGGCTGAACCGAGGTACCGCCGGGCGCTCGATATCGGGGAGCGTGTCGGTTACAAGGAGTTCGTGGTGGCGACCCGTTATAACCTGGGCGAGGTGCTGCACACTTTAAAGCGCCCGGAGGAGGCCCTTGAGGTGCTCGAGCCGGGGTACGGGATGGCTGTTGAAGGGGGCTGGGATCTCCAGAGAATGGATCTGGCAAATCTGTTGGGTGAAATCCACCGGGAAGCCGGCCGGTTCTCAAAAGCCGGCGAATACCATGAACAAGCCTTGGACCTGGGCCGCAAGCTCGAGGATGAATTCGGTACGAGCTGGGCTCTGCGCAATGTGGCCCTGGACACACTGGAGGATCCGCAGGCCACGGAGGAAGACCTGGGCGCTTGCGCAAGCCTGCTCGAGGAGTCGCTCGAGCTGGCGCGCAAGGCCGGGCAGCCGGAAAACCTGATGTACTCTCTGCGGGAACTGATCCGCTACAAGCTCGACCGCAGGAATGATCCACCGGGGGCGAGACCCCTTTACGAGGAGCTGAAAAAACTGGCCGATAAGGTCGAGAGCAAGCAGTTCGGCAGTTTTTGCGAGAGTGTCAGAGACCGTCTCAGGGAACCGGCGGAATAAATTATCCAACGCCCTAAAGAGCGAAGGCTGCGGTCAGCGGTTTTCAATTTTTTAAGGCCTGATCCCTTTAATCGAAAAGATTTCCCCGCAGCTTGCTGCTGGGTAAACGGCCCCTTAAGCCAACCGTAGGGGCGACCGGCGGTCGCCCGGGGGCGGTGGGTGAAAATAATCATTACCAACCTTATGATACCTCGCGCACTTGCCGCGGGGTAGTTCATTTTGCCGGCTGGTAATATGCGTTTTCCAATTCAAAGGAAAAAAATATCCCGAAAGACACTCTACTGATAGCAACTCATTTTACCGGATATTGAACTTATTTAAAACTAATTTATTGAAATAATTGCCAGAATTTGTTAACTTAAATCTTTTATTTGATCGGTAAAATTTTAAAATATTAACCGGCCTTTTTCATAAAAACAACTGCATAATCTTATTGGAGAAAGAATGGGACGCATTGTAATGAAGTTCGGAGGTACTTCTGTCGCTACCGCCTCCCGTATCCTTGCTGTAGCCGAGATCATTCGCTCCGTGCTGGAAAGACGGCCGCTGGTTGTGGTTTCCGCCGTGGGAGTTTCCGAGAAGGGAGAGGCCAAAATCACCGATCAGCTTGAAAGCATGGCGGAAATCGCGTACGAGGGCAAACCATTCGACCAGAATCTAAATACGATATTGGTCAAGCACGAAAAGATACTCCAGGAGCTAGAGCTCCCCTGGGATATTATCGCTCCGACCTGGGACAAACTGAAAGAAACGCTTGCCCAAACCGATAGAGCGTACTGGGAATTTCTGGATCAGGTTTTTTCTTTCGGTGAAAGGATCTCCAGCCGCATCATGACAGCGGTCCTGGAAAAACAGGGTATTCCCGCCCGGTGCGTGGATGTGGACGAGTTGGGGATAATAACCAATGAAAACTTCCAGGATGCCACAGTGCCGGTGAAGCTTGAGAACCGGGTGCTTTCCGGGTTGCGCAATGAGGAGAGGATTCTGGTGGTGCCGGGTTTTGTGGGCCGGACGCCTGATGGCAGGATTACCACTCTCGGGCGCGGAGGCAGCGACTATACGGCGGCCCTGGTAGGGGCGGCTTTCAATGTGGATGAGATCCAGATCTGGACCGATGTCAGTGGCATGCGCAGCGCCGACCCGAGGCTGATTCCCGACGCTGAGCGACTTGATTGCATCTCTTTCGATGAGGCCAAGGAGCTCGCATCATTCGGAGCCCGGGTCCTGCATCCCAAAACAATCGAGCCCGCCATGCGCAAGAACATTCCAGTGGTAATCCTCAATACTTTTGCGCCCCAGGCTGAGGGTACGACTATCCGGAACGAAAGAATCAAACAGGGCAAGGTGATTAAGGCAATCGCAAGCAAAACTAATATTTGCCGCCTGGATATCGAGTCCACCAAAATGCTCGGCGCTGCAGGCTATCTGGCCAAGCTGTTCAATGTTTTCGCCAGATACGAAACCGAAATCGATGTCGTAGCCACCAGCGAGGTCAGTGTCTCGCTCACCGTGAATAATACGCGGAACCTGGATAAGGTTATCAACGAGGTCAAAAAGTTCAGCAATGTCATTGCCGAGAGCGGCAAAACCATTATTTGCGTGGTGGGCGAGGGAATGCGGCATACGCCCGGAGTGTCGGGAAGAGTGTTCAGCACACTCGGTACGGCCGGCGTGAATGTGGAGTTGATTTCCCAGGGCAGTTCCGAGATCAATATCACTTTTATGGTGGATGACAAGGATGCCGAGCGCGCAATCAAAGCCCTGTACTATGCCTGTATAAGCTAGAAATACATGAGAATCGGCAAACAAGGACAGAATAAAGGCCTTTTAATACAAATCTTTAGAATGGCATCGGATAGTTAATTCATAAGGGCTTGCTCAAGGCGCAGAGTAGCGCTCGTGCAAGCCTTTCTTTTTCTTGATCGAGGCTGATAAGTCAGGTGTATTTATCCGGGACAGAAAAACCTGCAATGTCTGCGGTTATCGTTCCGATGCCTGATCCCGGCATCTATGGTCACGATGTACCGGGCACCTGCAGATTACGGTAAAATTTGCTTACCTCGTTTACCCTGAAAGCACGGAGAGTCCAATGAAAAGGAGAAATTTTATCAGCCGCAACTTCGCTGCGGCCCTTTCAGGCGCTGCTCTGGGCGCTTCTTTTTTCGGAAAAACCAAATCTGCCGCAGCCAAACCTGCGGAGACTCCGGCGAAGGTCTCTGGCCCAGGCGGCCGGACCTTGAGAATCGGCATGGTGGAGCTTGATACCAGCCATGCGGACAGTTTCGCCAGAGCGATAGCCGAAATCGAGGGTGCCGAGCTCACGGCGGTGGTGAACCGCGGACTGGTTTACGGCAGGGAAAGAACTGACAAGTTTGTCCAGGATTATAAGATCAAGCATGTCTGCAAAGATCCCGCGGAGATGGTTCCCCTGATTGATGTGGCTCTGGTGATCGGCGTAAACTGGGAGAACCATGTGACCGATGCCGAGCCGTTCATCCGCGCGGGCACGCCGGTGTTTGTCGATAAACCTTGCGTGGGAACAGAAAGGGATGCCGCAAAACTCCTGGATCTCGAGGTCAAATACAGAACCCCCATTTTCGGCGGCAGCACCTATCGCTATTCGGACACTCTGACCCGGTTCAAGCGCGAATTCACTAAGCGCACTGACACTGTCGCCCTGACAGTTTACGGCAAGATCAACTCCCACGGCCGCGATGATATGCTCGATCTCATTTATTACGGCATTCACGGCACTGAGCTCATGCAGGAGCTCATGGGTCTGGGGGCGGTCAAGGTGAATTATGAGGATTTTTACCGCAAGCAGCACATGATCCACGTGCATTACGACGACAGGCCGCTGGTGGTTCTACTGCTCGGCTGGGCGTTGAGAGAGAATGAGCTGGCCCTGCTTACTGACAAGTCGGTTGAGCGCCTCACGCCCTCTGGTGGGAATCCATACCCGCGGATCATTTCCCTGATGGCCGAAAGTATCTCCAGCCGCCGGGCCGATCGCCCGATTTCAGAGCAGCTTGAAGCCTGCCGGATCCTGATCGCCGCAAAGAAAAGCCGGATGCTCGGCCGCCCGGTTTACCTTTCCGAGCTGGAAGATGAGGATGGTTTCGACGGCAAAAAGTTCGGCCTGGAGTACGCCAGGTTCCGTGCGCTGCCGCAAGAAGAACAGGAAACCTGGCGCAAGAACGAGCTCTGATCCGTGCATGAAAGGTCAAACGGGCCCTGATTGAGGGGTGGATTATTGATCCGCTTTAGGCACCTTCACACAACCTCACAAAACACCACAAAAAGCCTTGACAGATAAGGCTTTCAGCACTATATTTAATCATACAGCATCATTTAAAAACATCCTATTTAATCGAAAAAGTTTGGACAATGTTTGGACAACTTTAATCTTTTGATTTTTTAAAGAGGTATAATATGACAAATTATAAATGGCAAAAAACAGCCTATCGAGGTGTGCGGTGCCGGCTACACCCCGTAAGAAAATTTGGAGTTAATCAAGACCGTTATTTTACAATTCAATATCGTCTTGACGGTAAAACAAAAGAGGAAGGGCTAGGCTGGGCCTCGCAAGGGATGACAGCAAAAAAAGCCTCTATCTATCTTGCTAAACTTAAAGAGGCCCGGCTTACAGGAAACGGAGCGCAAACACTGAAAGAGCAGAGAGAACAGGCAAGGGCGCAGCGGGAACAGGAAAAACGGGAAGGACTTACCTTTGGAGAATTTTTTGAGCAAACATACTTTCCCCTAGCTATGGTCAATAAAACTTTCAAATCCTATAACCGGGAGCGAATTTTTTTCAATATTTGGATACAACCTGTTATAGGAGACAAACCGTTATCCAAAATATCGCCGCTGCACCTGGAAAGAATAAAAAAAGACTTGGGCGATGCTGGCAGGGCACCGCGGACCATCCATTACTGCCTCGCAGTGATAAGGCAAATCATTAACCTGGCAAAAATTCTTAATCTATACGAGGGAGATAATCCGGTAAACAAGGTTAAAAAGCCGCACGTAGATAACCGGCGGGTGCGCTTTCTGTCTCATGAAGAGGCGGATAGGCTCCTCCAGGACCTTGCTGGCAATCCGCAGTTCCACGACATGGCCCTGCTTAGCCTTCATACTGGCATGAGAGCCGGTGAAATATTCAAGTTGACCTGGGACTGTGTTGACCTTGAACGTGGAACCTTATTTCTGAAAGACACCAAAGGGAGCAGAAACCGAGCGGTCTATATGACTGAGCAGGTAAAGAACATGTTAATTGAGAGGAAGGGAACGGGCACCGGCTATGTTTTTAAAGACAGGAACGGCGGGAAGTTTGAAAAAACTTCCAATGTTTTTTGGAAAACTATTAAGCGGCTAAAATTTAATGAGGGTGTTACAGATACCAGGGACAAAGTTGTTTTTCACACCTTGAGGCACACCTTCGCAAGCTGGCTTGTCGAAAGCGGAGTTGATCTGTACACGGTTAAGACACTCCTGGGCCATAGCACCCTTGCAATGACCGAAAGGTATAGCCATTTGTCTCAAGGCACGCTTCAGGAGGCCGTCAAGCGCCTCGAGCTATCAATAAAAGAAAGCAAGCAGGCGGAAGTGGTAGAGCTCGCTCAAAAACTTCAATCATAAGTGGTAGCTTCCTTTAGACTTCGCCCCGCTTCAAGATCGCCTGTCCTTGGCCGTTCTGAATACAACAAAAGACAGAATTCTCGCCGCAGTAGCGCTCTCGCGGCGAGAAAATGAGGGACAACGGAAAAAGGAGGTGCGCAATGGGAGACAAAGGCAAAAAGGATAAGGACAAGGGTCGGAAACAGAAGATAAAAAAACAGGAACAAAAGACACAAAAGAAGCAGGATAGGCAACCGAGCAAAGCCCCTTGACAGAAAACATGAACCAAAGGAGCCTGAAATGACCATCGAAGAACGCCTGGAAGTGGTGGAACGGGAACTGGCCGTCTCGCGGCGGCGCACCCGGCGTCTGTGGATAAGCCTGGGACTGGCCGGGGCGGTGTGCGCCCTGGTCTGGAGCCTTACGGCAACCACGAGTACCGCAAAGGCCCAGGAACCCGGGAAGGTCATTCGGGCCAATGCTTTTATTGTGGAAGACGAGAACGGAAAGGGCCGCGCCATGCTGAACGCCAACAAGGACGGGACGGGACTGTCGCTACGCGACGAGAACGGCCAGATACGCGCTGGGATAGACGCCTACAAGGACGGGCCGATGCTGGGGCTATACGACGAGAACGAAAAAGTCCGCGCCGAGTTGGGCGTGGGTCAAACCGAGACGCCGGACGGCAGAATAATAACCCACCCTGAGTCTTCCCTGCGCCTGTATAAGCCTGTCGAAAAGGTTATATGGAGCGCGCCCTAAAAGGATGAGAAGGACACTGGTAATGAGCGGAAAGCCATGAAAGCCGGCGGCTATTAGCTGCGGGATGTCTCTTAATTCATTCACCGGGGCCAGGGAAGGCCCCTTAACGCCTGCAAGGGCAAACAAGGGAAGAACCGATGTACTATCTAATTAATCATATTGCCCCGGAGTCTGTATGGGCAGAGGGCAAAACGCCGATGCTATGTCTACAAAATTACAACCTCAATGTCGATTCGGGAGAACAATTAAACACCGGTCAGATTTTAGCCGGTTATCGCAATAGCAAAATTATTGAATTGAATATCAATAATCAATTCAGCCTAATCTCCAGGGAAAGGCTATTTGAACATTATCCCGACATGGTGAAATATCTATCAAATAATGCTTAACCACCGGCGGCCAGGGAGGGTCACTCACTGCCCGTAAGCATTTCGAGGGGAAGGGCCAGGCGCAGGAGAGGATCATTGGCTAAAAAGTGTGAAAAATGTGGGGGATCAGTGGAGGTAATTATTAGAAAAACCAATTACACTCCACGGTATTGTTATCGTTGTACGAATTGCGGTCCGGTTTTAAAGAATGAAGTAGTGCCTTTCGACCAAGTGAAACTTCAATCACCCTGAGAGCCAGGGTTCGATCATTGAACCTGGGCCGCCTGGGGTCTGAACAATAACCAAAGGAACCCCATATGACCATTGAAGAACGCCTGGAAGTGGTGGAACGGGAACTGGCCGCCTCACGGCGGCGCACCAAGCGACTGTGGATAAGCCTAGGGCTGGCCGGTGTGGTGTGTGCACTGGCTTGGAGCCTTACGGCAACCACGAGTACCGCAAAGACCCAGGGAGCCGAAAAGGTCATACGAGCCAATAAGTTTATTGTGGAAGACGAGAACGGCAAGGGCCGCGCCGTACTGTCTGCCTATAAGTACGGGCCGATGCTGATGCTGATAGACGAGAACGGCCAGCCCCGCGCCGAGCTGTCTGTCCCCACGTTTGGGTCGTCGCTGTCGCTATACGAGGAGAACGGCAAGACCCGCGCCGTGCTGGGCATCGACAAGGACGGGTCGATGCTATGGCTGGCAGACGAGAACGGCCAGCCCCGCGCCATGCTGGGTGTCTCCAAGGACGGGCCGGTGCTGTGGGATGAGAAGGGTAGACTCCGCACCGTGCTGGGCATCGACAAGACCGGGACGGGGCTGTGGCTATACGAGGAGAACGGCAAGACCCGCGCCGTGCTGGGCATCGACAAGGACGGGTCGGGGCTGTGGCTATACGACGAGAACGGTAAGGCAATATGGAGAGCGCCCTAAAAGGATGAGAAGGACACCGGTAAAGAGCGGAAGGCCCTGAAAACCGATGGCTATGAGCTGCGGGATGTTTCTTAATTCATCCACCGGGGCCAGGGAAAGCCACTTACCGTTTACAGTGCAGACAAAGTCATGTAATATCCATGAATGTGAATGATATTGCTCGTGAACTGCTCCAGAGCCACCAGATGAGGCACTTAAGAGAGGCGGCTGATTTTGCTAGTGATATTATAAAACAAGCCCTAAATGAGAATCAAAGGCTTGTAAATCTAACCAGAAAAAGAAAGTGACCTTCTAACTATGAATGAAGAGCAGAAACGTATAGATGAGGCGTGGGATGCTTTTTACAAGTCTGAAGAAGCATTGAAAAATGTTAAAGCGCACCCGGAGGACTCGCCTATTAAAAAAAAGAGATTGGAGAAATATAAGCAAGACATACTGGTTGCTAAAGTACAGGAGTTATTGCCAAAAATTCCCACAGAAAGAATAAGAGAATTTATTACCGATTTACAAGATATTCTAAAGAACTTCGATGAAAAGACGGTGCACGCTTTTATCAATGATGTTGCTATGGCGATGAGGAATGAGATGGATATGACACCTAAAAAAGTGATAAGATTGGCAATAAATAATATCAAAAAGTTGAATAAAAAGATTTCACAGATGAATGACGAACTGCAGGGCTTCACAGATTTCTTTAATGTAAATTATATTAAATTTTATACTTACTTTCTTCTTTCTGATGGCATATTAGAGGCTAAAAAAGCTTACAATAGCCTTACTGAACTTCAAAAATTAGCAATCCAAATTATTAATGATAAACCAGCTAGTCCTCGTGGCCGAGAACCAGCTGAAAAGGATTCTCTTGTCCTCACAATTGCAATTTTGTTCAACGAGTTCTTTAAACGGCCTTCTACTAATCCCTTGGGCCCATTTTACAAAATAGTGCAGAAAGTCCGCGATGAACTTGGTCGGGACAGCGTTGATCCATCCAAATCAGTAAAGGCAGCTGTAGCCACTTTGAGAAAAAGGAGATTTGTCACGATTAAAGAAGAAGTAGAAGAAGAAGTAGAAGAAGAAGAAAAATCAGACTTCGAAGAGGACTATCCCCCCGACATTGTAATCATATGACATTCAATCCCACTAATGATTCTTCTCGTTTATTAGATACCAACCATCTTTAGTTTTTCCCATGTGCTATATTTTTATTCAAACTTTCCACCTACATATTTGATTCTATCGGTCGGGTTTTTTTATGACTTTTTCTTTCAAATTTAAAAGAAAAAGTCCGTAGCGAGATGGTTTCAATCCTCATAATTTGAATAAATGGTATTATTAAATTGAAACATAACCATTCACACACACCTTTTTCAATTTGGAGGTAATAATGAGTGTTTTTGAAAAGCTCGCGTTGACCTGGCCTTCTGCAATCGTCTCGCGCAGTGAGGTCTCAAGATTTAGTGGCGGATTAATAAATCCCAGGAGCTTAGCGAATATGGACAGTTTGGGCCTGGGTCCGGCTAACCGCTTCAGATGCGGTCGAAAAATTTGCTATCCTGTTTCTGATTTAATCGCTTGGCTGGAATCCAGAGTGACCGTGGTGAAGCCGTCGGGAAAATTCTAAACAAGTTAAACAGCGAGCCGCGCTATGGATGAAAACAAGAAATATATGTTGCCCGTCAAGGGAGATAAAAAGGGATTTAGCATTATTGAAAATGACCTGCTACGCTCACCGGCCCTCTTGAGCTTGGGGGCGAGTTCCTTAAAACTTTACTTGCTTCTGCGAAGTCATGCGATGGTAACACACCCGGTCGGGGGAAAGCCAGGTAGGGGCGGGCGCTCATGGATTGAAAATAAACTTATTTTAACCTATAAAAAGGCTGGGGAATATTTCAATCAAGGCAAGAAACAGAAAGTATCGAGCGCAACTATCTCAAGAGCTTTCCGTGAGCTTATAGAAAAGGGTCTTTTGGATGTTGATAAATGGGGACACGGAAAGTGCAAGGTGGCGAGTGTTTACAGCTTATCGACCAGGTGGAGGCTATATGGACAGCCAAGTTTTCAACAGGTAGATATAGATAAATGGCATAACATTTCTTTGGCCGGGCAGCGGGCATTGATTGCTTTCAATTCCAGCGAGAAAACGCCGGCGACCTTTTTAGACACAGTAGAAGCAGGTAAAGATAAAAGAACAAAGAAAGATACCACCTAGACCTGGCATATTATTAATAATGATGTCAAAATCGACATTTGAGGACATAAAAAACGTGAAAACGCAAAACTACTTGAAAAGAAAAGATTTAAGCTGTTTTGGCAGCCTCGTCAAATGTCAAAAACGACATTTGGAAAAAAGGTGGAAATAGTTTTCAAATGTCAAAAACGACATCTGTCAAATGTCATGGACGCCATTTGGAAAAAACTTTTGACCTGCCTTTCGAGGTGGGTCCAGTGCCGGGCAGTTCGTTTCCAGCGCGGCGGCGGGCTGCCTGGCCAATTTTTTTCTGAGTAAGGTTGAATGATAAGAAAGGAATCATTATGAATTGCTGCTTGTGCAGAGAGATGGAAAGGCAGTTCAACTTTTTTAGCGGGAAACACCAGCCGCCCAGAATACCCGAAGGGACAAAAAAGATAGTTTGCAGCAAATGTGTTCAGATACTTTTAGCCGCAACCCAGGAAGATCTCCAGAAAGCCCATCTGTTAGCCCTGGAGAAAGGATTCCAAGATAAAGCCGATGCAATTAAATTCTTTTTTAAAGGAAGAGACGACTATGTACCAAAAGCCAGAAAGCCTGGAACGCGTGTGGCCAGAAAAAGAACTCTGCGCTCAGTTAAATCTGCCAATATCAGAAAAATCAGGGCGCAGCACCCAATTGTCTAACTGGATAGCAGGTGGTTTGAAATGCGCTGAGAAGGCAGGGCGCCGGTATTTTTTCGAACAGGATGTGATTGACTACTTATGGGAGAGACGAGATAAGGCTTGAGACCCTTTCAAGGCTGAGTGTAGAACGGGCTGAAATGGAATAGGATTGAATTCAACGGGATTCAACGAGTTTAAAACGGAGTGTTTTTTCGCACCCATACCAAGTTATAGGTGATAAATAACATGAGCTATGATTCGACAAAAGACAGCGTGCTGAAAACCTTCAAAAAGCGATGCTGGGCCGCATCCTCGCCCGGCCTTTTCTTTTGCACGTTAGAAGGATTCAATGAAAAAACTAGGTCGAAAAAATAATCGTGGCGGTAGGCCACAATCTCAAATCAACTATGAAATATTAGAAGAACTTTGCTGTATCCAATGCACAGGAGAAGAAGTAGCCTCTGTCCTCAAGATTGACTATGATACGCTGAATGCAGTGTTGAAACGGGATGGCCACAAAAGTTTTTCGGAGTATTTCGAACAAAAAAAGGGAAACGGAAGAGCCTCCTTAAGACGCCGGCAATGGAAAGCGGCAATGGATGGCAATACAACAATGCTTATATTCCTGGGCAAACAATATCTCAATCAGTCCAACAAGCAAGATGTTGGCCTAACCGGGCAGATCATGTACAAGATTGAGGAAGCGAAAAAACCAAAACCGGAGACGGCACGGTGATAGCCTTGGCCGATAAATAGGAAACGATCCAGGAGTTACAGTATACTCCACACCCATCATTGCGGCTATTCCAAGAGTAGAGTGCGCCGCACAGGGCCATTGTTGGTGTCAGCGGTCGGAGCGCCTGGCCGGGGAAATACTTATTGAACAACCGAGAGAACAAGGGAAAAGGACAGATTTAACCTCGTTTCATGATGAAACCAGGTTACAGGAGCTTGGCATTGAAAAAACTCAGGCGCATCGCTGGCAGAAGATAGCGGCACATCAGAAAATCAACCGATATTCTCCATATTAAAACTGATACCGCTAAAGATAGCCTTCTTTTTCGATTCTGAGCTGAAATCTTTCGTCCTTTTGAGCATACATCGAGACATTCCCTGTGTTTCTACAGTAATTTAGCTTCATTTTTAAAATCCCAACTTAATCAGATGTATTACTCGATTCTGCTGTGGGTTCCGTCCGAATTTGCTCATATACCTGTTTCAACAGGTTCTGCCCCACGACATCCTGGAACTCTTTTTCGTTCATAAATTTGGCGGTTATCTCTTCGTTTTGCTCCATCCGGTCGATAAAAAGCCCTTCAAGAGCCTTTAGAAAGACATAACCGAAGTTTTCCATAGTATTGGCTAAAGCGGCCTGGCGCAGCGTGGTGTCAGAAACAGCGTCTTCCCGAATGGAGTCCAGAAACAACTGGTCGGCAGGCTTGAAATCCGTTCCAAAACGCTCATTGAGAATATCGATCAGTTGTGAGAGCTCGATTGTCTCCTCGTGACTGACACCTGTACCGACTTCAGTCGGGCCGGAAACCTCGCCACCCTTACCTGCCTCAAGATCGAGCGAAATCTCGCCGATTTTTTGAAGCCGGTAATACTTGAGAGCCACCTCATTGTCAAAGTCGTATGCGGGTCCTGGGTCCCGCTTAGGCAACTTGTTCAAAAGGAATCGGATATAAGAATACAATTTTTCCAGATCGGAGTCATGGAACGGTATCACCTGCGACAGGAATGAGTACAGGTTCCTGTAAGCGACCAGAACCTTGCGGAACTCCTCCTGTTCATTTTCATCAAGCTGCTTGAATCGGTTTACCGCCGGATCGATACAGGCGTTCATTTTAGCGTGATCTGCAGGTGTCTGGTTTTTCCTGGGCTTATAGAACACCTTGCAGAACTCTTCTACCTCAGCCTTGTAATATACTTGTTGGGCATCCAGCTTGGCCTGCAGTTCATACAAGTGGCGCGGCTCCGCCCGTTCGCCAACAGCAGTCTGCTCATAATACGGTTGAAACGAGTCGAGGATCTCCTGGGTCTCGTTGACAAAATCCAAGATAAATGTATCTTCCTTGCCTGGATGGGTACGGTTGAGACGCGATAGCGTCTGGACAGCCTGTATGCCCGACAAGCGTTTATCCACGTACATGGTGTGTAAGAGCGGCTGGTCAAACCCGGTCTGGTACTTCTCAGCCACAAGGAGCACCTGATAATCATCAGTGCCGAACCGCTCGGGAAGCTCTTTTTCCCGGATGCCTTTATTCATGCCGACTTCGGTATACTCAATATTAGGAGCATCCGGGTCGATTACTGTGCCGGAGAAAGCCACCAGCGCCTTAATCCCTGTGTATCCCTTCTCCGATATATACTTGTCGAAAGACTGCTTGTATCGCACTGCGTGGAGCCGGGACGAGGTTACTACCATCGCCTTAGCCCGCCCTCCGATCTTGTGACGGGTAAAGTGATGGAAATGCTCGATCATGACTTCGGTCTTCTGGGCGATATTATGCGGATGCAGGCTCATGAACCTCGCCAGGGCGCGGGCCGCTTTCTTCTTGTCTACCTGCGGATCATCTTCAATTGACTTGATCAGACGGTAATAAGTCCGGTATGTAGTGTAATGCTTAAGCACATCAAGGATAAACCCTTCCTCGATGGCCTGGCGCATGCTGTACAGGTGGAAGGGCTGAGGCTTGCCGTCAGACCCGGGCCGACCGAAAACTTCCAGGGTCTTGTACTTGGGTGTAGCAGTGAAGGCAAAAAAGCTGATATTAGGCTGCCTGCCGCGCATAGCCATAGTGTGGAGAATTTCCTCCTCATAATCCGGCAGACTCTCTTCTTCCGCCTGCTCCTTCACCTCTTCCTTAATGGCTGTGCCAGCCAGCACACCTTTAAGCTCTGTCGCGCTTTCACCCCCCTGTGAGCTGTGAGCTTCGTCTATGATAACAGCGTATTTTCTTGCAGGAAGCTCGCCAATCTTCTCGGTCACGAAAGGAAACTTTTGTAGTGTTGTGATGACAACAGGCGCCCCGGCAGCAAGAGCCTGCGCAAGCTGGGTGCTGTTTATGTCAATTTTCTGCACTACGCCCTGCTTATGCTCGAACTGGTAGATAGTGTTCTGTAACTGCTGGTCAAGCACGAGCCGGTCTGTAACCACAATGACCGAGTCAAAGACTTTCTCGTCCTTCTCGTTGTAAAGGCTGGCCAGGCGATGGGCGATCCAGGCAATGGAGTTGCTCTTACCGCTGCCGGCTGAATGCTGTACCAGATAGTTGTTGCCTGTTCCCTTACCACGAGCGTCCGCCACCAGCTTGCGAACCGAATCGAGCTGGTGGTATCGGGGGAAAATCATTCTCTCCTTCCGAATCCGCTTTCCACTAATCTTTTTCTCCTCAACCTGCAGGTGAATAAACTGCGCCAGGATATCCATAAAACTATCCCGCTGCCAGACCTGTTCCCACAAGTAAGCCGTCTTGTATCCACCAGGATTCTCCGGATTACCGGCACCTGTGCCGTTGCCCAAATTGAAGGGCAGGAAATGCGTGGCTCTGCCGGAGAGACGAGTTGTCATGTAGACCTCATCAGGGTCAACGGCAAAATGCACTAGAGTGCGCTTTTTAAACTGGAAAATCAAATCCTTGGGGTCACGGTCGTTCTTGTATTGATGAATGGCGCTGCGCCATGTCTGGCTGGTCATGGGGTTTTTGAGTTCCGCGGTGGCTACGGGAATGCCGTTGAGGCTCAGGATCAGGTCAAGCGTATTACCGTGCCTGTTCGAGTAACGGAGCTGGCGCGTGACTGTCAGGCGGTTGGCGGCATAAAGCCTCTTGGTCTCTGGATTCATGCCGCTGGCTGGGGCGAAATAGGCCACTCGGAAGAGTTTGCTGAAGCACTTGAACCCATGGCGCAGCACTTTGAGACAGCCTTCATGCTCAGAATCCAGAGACCGGCAGAGATCATACAGTAGTGTCTCTTCGGCTTTGTCTTTTTGTATTTTCTTGAGATATTCCCACTCTTTGGGCTGAGTCTCCTGAATGAATGAAAGTAGTACAGTGGGATTAAGGCAACGTTCCCGGTCGAAAGTGGCAGGATCGCCCTTAACGTAACCAGCTATTGTTAATAGATGATTTTCGATAGCAGTTTCAAATGCTATTTCCTTAGTGATTTTAGGCACTTCAATTCCTCTAATTGTTGAAAATTAATTTTAGTTCTTTAGCAGTTTCTAAATCGGAATCCTTGATTTCTGGTTTGGCTTCATAATGATAGGATATATACCGAAACGCATCTGTCTCAATACGGTTATAGAAGTAGCAAGCGTTTAGTTCAGTTTCGGGCGCTGGAGCTATTTTAATAATAGGAAGTAGCTCTAATGCGGCTCTATCTTCTTCACCAATAAGATGTAGTTTATTGGAATTCAGAGGGATATTTACTTCAACTTCTATATGCTTAAATGGTGTTCTTGTACCCATCACACTATTGGCTTGGACTTTGAAGATACCTTCTTGTAGATTCATTTTGCCTGTAGAGATTAGAATCCACCGCGACCAAATATCTCCAAAACACTGGCGTAATTGATTCAAATATTCAAACAATTCACTATTCCGTATTCCTGCAGTTCGGTCGCTAACAATACCCCCATGACCACGCCCTTCGTTTCTAAGGCGATTAGTCTTTTGTAGAATTTCTACTATTTTTGACGAAGATAGATTTTCTAAAATATCTAAAGTTGATAATTTGAATATATTTTTAATCCGAAGTTGCATTGCTTTGTCTTGGCTGTTAATCATTTTTCTCGTTTGCTTCGCTAACCGCTCTGTAATTACTACCCAAGTTCCGATAGTGGATCGGTCCATAGAAAGTCCATTCTTTTCTAAAATTTCCTTAATCTTCTTTTT
This sequence comes from archaeon, assembly GCA_035528795.1. Lineage (GTDB taxonomy): Bacteria > Gemmatimonadota > Glassbacteria > GWA2-58-10 > GWA2-58-10 > DATKXY01. Next base: position 51,813 of record DATKXY010000266.1, read on the forward strand.
TTCTTTGATAAATAACTCAGAATCATTCTTGAAAGCACTTAAATAAATTGTAGCGATGAATTCTGGTAGGGCTTCGAAAAAATGATCTAGGTGCAACAGTTTTTTTTGGTTGTTGTCTTTTTCGATATGATAAGCCCATAATATTGAAGCCAAGGGAAAAGGCAGATTATCAAGCCAATCTTCAAATCTATCCTGACGATTAACCATGTTTATTCTTTTCACAGTCTTTGACACATCGCTAGGGCGAGACCACAGTAAAGTCCTAAGTTCTTGCATTTCAGTAATAAGAGTATTGATTTTGAGATCAGCATCAAGAATAAGAAGTTGAGATTTCTTTTTCTCTGGCAAATACATTTTTGTTTCAAATAAAGATGTCTTTGAGATTTTAGGTATGACCATCCCAGAATAAGCGCTTTCTCGAATCGTTCTTCCAAAAGGAGTATTCATGAAATTAGCAAGAAATCTAACATCAACTTTTTCTGTATTTAATATTAACTGAGCGTAATTATGAGGTTTGATCTTTAATTCAGATGTCGAAGTAACAACATCGCTACTGCCTATTAAAGGTAGATATATAGCATCATTTCTTTCTTCAAAGCCTGGTAGTTCTTTAGCTTTGGCTAGGTTAACTTCAATAACAACATCTCTAAAACTCACTGGCTCAAGACCCATTCTTTGGGCCATGCGCTCTGCACGGTCTTCAGCTACTAATACTTGGTAACCCCTAAATTTGTCTCGGGCAATTATTCGGCCTTGTGAAGGATCTTTGCCCTCTTTCCCTTCAAGGTAATTAGCGAGAAGTCTTTGATTTTTCTCATAATTTAAGGATAGTTCTCCTACAAATATGTTTTCTGACATACCATGTTTAACAACTATTAATGCGCTGGGTATTGAAGTATCACTATGTACAGGATAAGGTAAGGCAAAAAAGGCATTTACATGTAAGTGAAATTTTTCTAAGTTTGCGAAGACACCCTGATTTTTTTGGACAATCAGCGCTCCTTGAGGAATTACAAAAAAACCAACCCCATTTTCTGAAAGATGCAGTAATGATTTGAGTATTATTAAATTACCCAAGTCATCCATCAGGCTTTTTTGGCTGTCTTTTGTTAAAAAGATATGAGTAGTAGGGCGGACTCCGAAAGGGGGGCAAGAAACAATTACATCATATTTATTTTTCAATTTCTCCAATTCATCAAGTGGATTGCCAAGTATCCAAGTCATCTTTTTTTCTTTATCTAACTTATTTGCTAACTCAAAACTTTCTTTTATGACACAGATACCCTTTGCGTTTTTTACATTAATTGTCTTTGTCAACTCAAGAAGCATCGCTCCAGAGCCAGCCCATGGATCGAGTATCGAATTAACCTTGGTTTTAAAAAGACCCTCTCTGATAAAATCAATTAAAGCAGACCAAGTTATCCAATATTTGGATAATCCATCCGCCAGTTCTTTTGTTCCGCTATATTCAATTTGTTGAAAGGTTTCAAGTATTGATTTTGATAATTCTTGCCAGCTTTCCTTTTTCCAGGCAGGCAGGTAAACATGAAAATCGTGAATGTGAGCATAAGAAGCCATATTTGCTCCTTAGAAGAAAGCTAATGATGTTTCTGCTAATTCAGCTCCTCTCATAGCTCTGTTCCAGTAGCGGCCTGGCCTTTTCCAGATCATCCATAGACAGGATTGTTATCTGGAGGTTCCCTGTCCCCAAATGCCCGATTTCCCTGACATCTTTACTAAAGCCTTTCTCAAGCTTTGTGTTTTCCGGATCGACTTTAACATAAACCTCAAGTTTTTTAGCTTTATTGTAAATCTCAACACAGGCAAAATTTTTGATTTTTTTGAATGCGAAGTAATATTTCAGGGTTTTCATCTGCACGTCATCGCCAAAATTGAGCAACATCTCCTTTAGTGCAAAGAAAATGTCAGCCAGGTCACGCGGGGCTTCTTCCAGGGTCTGCTCTATGGTCTTATACTCCCCGCTGCCTGTATCCGCACTGACAGCGTTCACCAGCTCGAAGAGCAGCAGATCCTCACCAAACCTGCCGTAGCGAATCAGTTCGATATTGCGGTTGATCTGCTGTACTGCGTACTGGTCATACTTTGTGAAATCTCCGGCAATGCATATCAGGCGCGGGGAAGACCAGTCGATTTTTTTCGAAACTTCCTTGCCGCACTTTTCGAGCACGAGCAGTTCGTAATCTCCGCGATGGTCGAGCAGCCAGTCCAGGTAAAAAAGACCCTGGTTGATCACATTCTGGTTTGTCGCCCGTTTATACTCGATAATCACCGGGCAGCCGTTTTCATCTATTCCGAGGGTGTCGATGCGCCCGCCGTGGACCTTACCCGTGGAGTATTCCGATACAAGGAAAGTCACGCCCAGGAAAGTATCCATATATTTTTCTATCTGATCCTGCAGGGACTTTTCTACAGCCACAGACCGGCCCGCCAGTTCGCTGACTTGGTTTTTATCTATCCGAAACAGCTTTATATCACTCATCAAGGACCTCCTGGCGAACGTCTATTTTGCCGGTTACTGCGGCGGAAATTAGCGCCGTGCGGTATTCGCGTAATAGTGATATAATATTTTGGATTTTTGATATTAATTTTTCAATCTTGGAAGACTCAAATCTAATAAAACGAATAATTTTCTTTTGTTCTTCACTTGGTGGTAATATCACATTTTGTGATTTCACCATAGTTCCTGTTACAAGTGGCTGAGCGTTTTGATTAGCAAGTCGATTTAGATTAATCGATTGCAAGAAAAAGAACAGATAATCCAAATTGAACTCCCTCACACTTTTAAGCATTAGTGCATTATCGGTAATCCATGCTGGTGGAGTTATAAGATGTACATTTCCACAATGTGCACCAACTCTCCCAATTGCGATAGTAGTACCAATAATATTAGATTTAGCTGTATATCCCATAACTCCATTACCACCAATAACTGGATAAGGTAAATCAATGGTTTTTTCCACCATAAACTCTGAATTATTAAGCCATTCTCCACTACTAATTCTTAAATACCAGCGAAGAGGCACAATCTCCCACCTCTCCGGCACTTCTCCCAGCCACTCTATGCCGGAGTCTTTCATTTTGGCGTTGGGGTTCAGGCCCTTGGTTGCCACATGGCTGATAAGCGCGGTGCGTTTTTCCTGCAAAAGCTCAATCTGCCGCTCTTTTAAAGCAATAAGCCTGTCAATTTTCCCGGTCTCCCGATCCAGGAAAGTAGCAATGGCGCTCTGCTCTTTGATATGACAGAATGGTAAAATATTTTCATAAGCATCTTCTCTCGAAAGCCCAGGCACAGCCGAATCTTTCGTAAACGAGTCAAGTTGCAACCATTGAAGGCTGTAAAAAAGCCAGCGAAGGTTATTTTTTGATAATGAAGAATCGATAAAATAAGTTGTATCTATCGCAAAGCATGGTTTTTCAGAAAATTGTACTTTACCATATGAACCTTTGCGCCCAACAATGAGGCAAGGACCTTTCGTGTTTGGCATGTCATTCTCACCGACAATTCCATTTGAACCATATACATGGAAATTACCTGAAACACGGTCTTCTGCCGGAAGAGAATCCCCATAACCAAAGCGGGCAACATTTTTCAAGCGCAATATACACCAATGCTCTGGTATCTCCTCTAAATAATCTATCCCGGTGTCTTTGTACGTCGGGTACGGTTTCTGCCTGGTTTTTGTTTTTGCGGCTGTCATTTCTTTTTCGCGTCAAAGTGTCAGCGTTGTTTTGTAAAATCCCGGCTCGCCAGAATCATCAGCCCAGGTGATCTCCACCTCGAAATTTTTTCTATATCCTCTAGTTATAGCCATTCTATAACGTATGACAGATTTTGGCCCTATCTGCTTGATTTCCTCTATGGTTTTAGGAATTACGGGATGTTCAAGAAGCGGCATTTCATCTAATTTTACACAAACATCTCGCGCTTCTGCCTCCCCCTCGTTTTTTATTTGCAGTGTAAAGCTCGTAAAATTTCGATGGTACTCATGGTCAATGATTGCCATCAGTATTGCTTTTTTTGACTGCTTGATTCTGTCCTCTTCCCGTGCTTCCTCTATCTCAAGCAATTTTTTCTCAGTCTTTGAAGATTTGGAGTAGGCCCAGATCGAAACTGCAATGGCTGACAGAGACAACAATAAGCCGATAATACTGGTATTCTGATTTAACCAATCAAGTATTAGATCCATTTTTGTGCGCCGTACAATATACGTAATAGAATTTGTGTTCCATAAATCAGAAAATATGGCACACTAATTTTTTTGTGTGCCATTCATGCTACATAAGACTCTCGCTTTGAACGATTCCAATAAGCTCCGGAAACATCAAAAGCTCTGGTCTTCTTCCTCTGCCCTGGATCAGAGAAGTTATTATCTTTTTTTCTTTCATTGCATTTAATACTCTAATGGAGCTTGTTTTGGAAATCCCTGTATCCTTGATAAAGTCAGTAGTGGAAAAAATCGGCAGGCTAAAAATAAAATCTATAATTTGCACTGCATGTTGTGAGCGAGTTATTTCCGGCACCTTTTCTTTCATCTCATCATACAAGTGGAGAATTGCCCTTGCTTTATTGGTGTTACTCTCAGCCTGAACCGAAATCGCCTTGAGAAAAAATTCTATCCACCCGTTCCAGTCACCCTGGCTGGAAATGGCTCTTAACCGCTCGTAATATGTTTCCTGGTTTTGATCCAGATAAGCGCTGATATAGAACATAGGGCTTGAAAGCCGTTTCCTGTAATAAAGAAAGATAGGCACGAGCATGCGCCCGATCCTGCCGTTACCGTCAAGGAAGGGGTGGATCAATTCAAATTGGGCTTTGGCCACCGCAAGCTGCACCAGCGGGTCTTTTTCCTCCATATGGAGATATTTTTCCCAATTGTCCATTGCCGGCATTACCTGTTCCGGCGAGGGAGGAACGAAAATAGCTTGTTCAATCGGTTTTCCACGGGGAGCTATATAGTTCTGACTTCGTCTGAATTCACCGGGCGCCCTGTGCCTGCCCCGTACACCTTGCATCAAAACAGCATGAAGATCCAAAATCAAATTGATGCACAGCGGGCGTTCTTTTAACTTTTCCACTGCCTCACCCATTGCCTTTCGATAATTGATAACTTCCTGGATGTCCGCTTTTTTTTCAGGGTCTATTTTCTCTTTCGGATTAGCCTCGAATTGAAGCACTTCTTTCAATGTGGCCTGAGTGCCCTCGATCCTGGAAGAAATGACTGCTTCGTTGGCGAGGAGAGGGGAAAGCAACACCCAGGGATTGACAATACTCTGCAATATGCCGTCATATCGCGCCAAAGCCGCATTTGCCTGCCCGATTAAAGTAACATGCCTGGTCCAGTCTATGTTATTCAGCGGCAGTTTTTCCGGTTTATAAGGCTTCATCCATTACCTCCGCTAATATTTCTACGATTTCTTTCTCATCTAGTGAATTGTGCAAAATACCAGATTTTCTAACTTTTCCACCTTTCAAAAAAGCAAGTCTCTATCTGCTCCGGTATTTTCTCCAGCCGCTTTATGCCTGATGGTTTGTACTTTTTTATACGGCTTCCGTTTTATCAGCTTTCCTTTGAGATAGGCTCCTCACACAAGTCAAAAACTATGCTGTGTATCCGTATATTGAAGAAACTCTTGAACGCCTTGAAAGACAAATCTTCAGGCCACAAAGATTCATCAGTGCACCAGCTTTCCAGCTCCAGCTCGAACATTTCCATGTAGTGCCGTTCGATATATGTTTCAGGGGCTTCATCCACATCCGGTATAAGATAGACCGATGTGTCCTCGCGAAGTTCTTTCAATGTTAAGCCAGGATCACCCTCGGGATTGTGACGGGCCCATTCGAGAAAAAGCTTTGTCGGCTGGAGCACTACGGCAGCCCGGTTAATTGTCAAAGCGCCAAGGGAGTCCTCATTGTCGTTAATTCGAATCATTTCATCATCTCCGTCAGCAAATCAGCAATCTCTTTCTCAGTGGCCCTGAGATCGGCCTCGATCTCCTCCAGAGGGCGCGGAGGCGTATATTTATAAAAGTAGCGGTTGAAGTTTACCTTGTAGCCAACCTTGGTCTTTGACTCGTCGACCCAGGCGTCAGGCACATGCGGCAAAACCTCCCGGGCCATGTACTCATCTATGTTCTCCTTGAGCGGCACGTTCTCATAATCCCGAAGCTCCGGGTCAGGCTCAGGGTTGCCCTTGCTGTCTAAGCAAGTATCCGCAGTCTCATCGCGCTCGGCTAAGGCCATCAGGATGGCTTTAAAGAGAGGTGCCTGGACTACAAGCCCTGCTTCCCTGAAGCTGGATTTGAGCATATCGCTGAACTGGTCGCGATTTTTAACCAAACCTTTGGAAGCCAATTTTTGCACGGTATCCAGTGTAGCTTGCTGAATTTTTTTACCCTCGGCTATTTCGGCCTCAGCCGCTTTTATATCTTTACGTTTTTTGCTTGTAGCCAGGGCAACGAACTGACTTGCATCCCGGACTCTTGCCAGCCGCTCCTCATTGACGGCAAAGTTGAGCCGCAACGGACGCTCTACAGTGATACGCCTGCAACCGAAGTCCTCATTGTCGAATATTTTTACAAACTCGCCTTCCTTGAACTCCCCGTAAAGACGGGTGATTTCATCGCGCTGGGGTTCACAGATCTCGTTCCGCTTGTTGCCCAGGCTTTTGCGCATCTTCTTGAAAAAGCTTGTGGCGTCGATGAGCTGAATCTTGCCCCGGCGATATCTTTCTTTGCGATTTGTGACGATCCAGAGATAGGTGAATATACTAGCATTGTAAAAGAGTTGGTCGGGCAGGGCGACAATAGCTTCAAGCCAGTCGTTTTCAATTATCCACTGGCGAATGTTACTCTCTCCTGACCCGGCTGAACCCGTAAAGAGTGGCGATCCGCTGAATACAATGGCCAGCCTTGTTCCGCCCTCCTTAGGGTCTTTCATTTTGCTGATCATGTGCTGGAGAAAGAGTAATGAACCGTCATTTATACGCGGCAATCCCGCACCGAAACGCCCGCCGAAGCCCTGCTCCTCGTGTTCCTTGCGGACAGTGTTTTCCTCCGGTTTCCACTCCACGCCGAAGGGTGGATTGGCGAGCATGTAATTGAAAGTTTTACCAGCGAAATAGTCATCTGTGAAGCTGTCACCGAAACGGATATTGTCCAGGCTCTGATCTTTGATCATCATGTCCGATCCGCAGATGGCATAGGCTTGGGCATTGTAGTCCTGGCCGAAGACTTCCAGGCGGGCATCCGGGTTGAGCTCGCGTACATATTCCTCAGACACAGAGAGCATGCCGCCTGTGCCGCAAGCCGGGTCGTACACTGTCTTGACGATGCCTTTGGTGGTCAGCACATCGCTGTCAGGGGCGAAAATGAGGTTAACCATTAAGCGGATAACTTCGCGCGGAGTGAAGTAGTCGCCGGCCTCCTCGTTACTGGCTTCGTTGAACTGCCGGATAAGCTCCTCAAAGATATAGCCCATCTCGATGTTGGGCACTTTGTCGGGGTGCAGATCAATCTCGCAGAATTTGGAAACTATCAGATACAACCGGTCTGCTTTTTCGAGTTTTGCTAGATGCTCTTCGAAGCCGAAATGCTCTATGATCTCGCGAGCATGGCTGGAAAAACTCTTGATATACAGTGTGAAATTCGCCGCGATGTTGTTGGGATCACCTTTAAGCCTTTCAAAAGTGAATTGGCTGATGTTGTGAAAAGCCTGACCGGCAGCCTTGTTTAGAATCGGTTCGAGGTTTGTGACCTTGCTCCAAGAAAGGCTTTTGAGTTTCTCAAGTACTTTATCCTTAGTGGGTTCGAGCACGCAATCCAGACGCCTCAGGACAGTCATCGGCAGCATCACATCTTTAAACTGGTTGGGCCGATACGGCCCGCGCAGCAGATCCGCAACAGACTTAATAAAACTGACCTTTTCACCAAAATTGTTCATTGTCGATTCGCCCTTTATTCAGACAATACCCGATAGCATCGCTTAAAATGGCTATTACTACCCTTGAAGCTATAAAAATTCATAATAGACTTGTTGATCTGTATCTACTGTTGTGCTATGTCTATTTTCTCTCCTGCATTTGCTATTTTACGATAGGCAAAGGTACCTAGAATGCCTTGAAAGAAAAAATAGGCAAAAATTATTGCCATCCACCATCCTGTTGCTTTTCCTGTATCTACCCACATTAAAATTTTTGAGCCTATAAAATATAGAAACATTATTAGTGCACATGCCCTACTTTTCTTGTAAACGCCGAAAGTAAGGCTAAAAATTAGAGTGACGTCTAATATATTCCATAAGTCAAAACCCATAAAATCGATACCAGCAGCGCCAATTTTCGAATACAAGGTAGCGATCAACGTTAATACACCACAAAAAATTCCCGCTATAACGGCACTTTTGATTGCATTTTTTGCTCTTTTAATATTTGTGGCTAAATCCGAATTCGATGTTTTCACCAAAATCTGCGCCGACTCAATAGGCTGCTGAGTAGCTGGTTTTGGGGTATCTATTGGTAACTTTTTCCCGCAAGAAGAACAAAATTTGGCTTGACTATTTACTTGTAGCCCACAATTTGGACAGAACATTTATTTTTTCTCCTTATTTTGTTAGAACTCTCTAAGATTGTAAGTTTGAGCTGCTTGTATTAAAGAAGTCAGGAAATCGTTAAAAGTAATTCTTTTATCAAGTTATATATTTTCGTCTTTTCTATCAACTGTAGAACCTATCTCTTTTTAACTTAAAATTTTTCTTTTTCCTTTATAACCAAAGTTCCGGCCAATATATCGTGCAAAGCCTGTTTTTTCTCTGTTAATGCTGCTACAATGAAACCAATGCCAAGACAACAAAGACTTAAAACCCATTTTCCTAATCCTCTCCCAAGAGCCCTCGTAAAAGAAATTCTATCGCCATGTAGATCGGTAACTTTTATTTTGAGTGCTAATTTACCGAGAGTTGCTTGAAGAGAGGAGGCTTCCATATAAGGAATATATAGCGCAGCAATAGGGCCAATCACAATATAACATATGAAATCGATTATATTTCCATTCCCTGATAAACCGGGAACAATTCCCCAAGTCCAATCTATCCAAGTTATTAAAACAATCCATGCCAATATAATTACAATATCAATAAGAAAAGCCACTACTCTTATCCAAAAACCTGCATATTCCATTCTTTTTTCATGTTCTATAATTTCTTGATCGGTTGATTCTTTTGTAAATTCAACTTTCTTTTCATACTGCCTACTACCATTATAGTATTTTTGAGCAGTATTTTTAGACTTTTCTAAGAGATGCTTTGGAAACTTTATCCCGCAGGAAAAACAATAATCGTCTTTATCATCGGTTTTTGCTCCGCAATTTGGGCAAAACATTGTTTGTTCTCTCAAGGATATTAAATTATTGATGAAGATTGCTTATAGTAGTCCATTATACCTGACCCTACTTGCCTACCACTCCTACTTTAATAATTGCCTCATATCTCCTTTGTGAAACAAGATTAGCCGATACTAACTGTTTTTCAAAATTGCATTTTTATAATTTTTTATGAAAATCTATACATGAAAGCATTTTTTCAGCATAAAAACGGTCTTTAATGCCTTAGTCTTCGAATCTTGAGAAATTATTGGCAGCGAAAACAAAGGTTCGAGCTTGAGAATTATCAATTTGTGGAGAGCCTAATCGGTTTACTGGTATGCAGATCGAATAATCAATTTTACTAATCTCTCTTTAAGAAGTCAACGTAATTAAACTGGTATTACCGACGGTTCTATTGAGTCTGGCGTTTTGTGAAGAAAGCGGGTAGAGAGTAAATCATCAGCAAAGGGATAGTTTTAGACCTGTACCGCCTTTAAGGTTAAAGATTGGGATAACATTCTGTCCCTTTTTTGAAACTGGTTTCTCTTTAATAATGTGCAGTAGCTGCGATCTAATTTGACCACTACCTTTTTGAGCAGGAATGTCGGATTAGATCGCAGCTAACACAGATCATTGTTATGGAAAAAGCCGTACTTTCAATAAGGAACTCAGATCATCGATTATAGTTTTGAATGTTACAGTTCATTTTTCTGTAAAAAATTGTGTAATCGATTAGGCAAAGAGGGATTGACATTTTACTTTTAAATAATCTATCTTGACAACAGATATTTGTTCAAGTTAAAATTTACTGAAACATTTAACTTTATTAAATGTTTTTGGATGTATATATGAACAAAAGAAGCGGCAATAATCATACGTATAATTATACCTATAAATTATTATATCTACTTATTATCCCCTCGTTCTTTTTATTCTCCTCCTTATTATCGGCACAAAAAATTAAACGCCACCTTGACTCCGCGCAGCTGCAGGCTTTGCATGAACTCAATGAGTCCTCTCCACGACCCGATTGGCGGGTACGATTCACTGGAGAAGGCAAGAACCCGAGCTTTCTGACTGGCGGGCGATTCCAGGCGGCAAGCTCCGAACCCGTGGAAGCTAGCCGGGAGTTCTTAAACAAGGCTCGACAAATATTCAGGATGCGTGATGCGCGCGCTGAATTTAACGCAAGCGTTGTGAGAACTGATAAGGATGGTGTTTTCCACGTCAGGCTGGACCAGAAGGTGGGGTCCTTACCGGTTTTTAATGCACAAATGATCGTGCATGGTGATGCGGGTGGAAGCATCTGGATGGCTAATGGCAACTACTATCCGAATTCAGGAGAGATCCCCACACCGGCAGTATCCCGCGAACAGGCTCAGGCAAACGCCTCCACGGCTTTAAATCTAAATGGTGCGGTGGCTGCGGATTCATGTCCTCTCGGTTTTTATCCGCTGGATGACAATCTTTATCTGGCTTACCGGATAGTGTTGCTGCCCGGACCCTCCAGCACAGGAATGTACGAAATGGTATGTTATGTCGATGCTATTACAGGCGAAATCCTGAGATCATACAATGACTTAAAGACACAGGGTACAGAACGAACTACAACCGGCATAGGTTATGGGACCAAAGATATCGAGAGAACTCTGAATGTTACAGCCTCCGGCAGCAATTATTATCTCCGCAATATCTCACGGCGTCAGGGAACCTCCGGAAGGATGCTGGCGAATCAAAAGATCGAGGTTTTCGATGCCAGGGGACAGATGATAAACAGTATCGTAAAAGTTGAAAATCTTTCATCTATTGTAAGTATCGGAGACTCGATATTCAGGGGTAACGCGGTGGTCAGAGCGGCTGTAGATGCCTTCTCATTTTTGGACTCGGTCTATTTCTACTATAATAGTGTGCATGGATGGAACAGTTGGGACGATAAAGGGACAAGTGTATTTGCCGTTGTTAACCTGGGTGACAATGACTGGATATACAACGCTTGTTGGTGGGGTGACAAGAAATCAATGTTTTTCGGGCTTGGCGATGACAGTCAATTCTATCCGTTCTCCTCGGCTTTGGATGTAGTGGCCCATGAGTTTCAACATGCTGTCACAGATGCCACAGCCGCCCTTGAATATTACGGTCAATCAGGAGCTTTGAACGAAGCATATAGCGATATTATGGCAGCCATGATCGATAGAGAAGATTGGCTTATGGGTGAGGATTTATATGTGCGCGGCGGTTACATGCGTAATATGGCCAATCCATCGGCTAATGGCGATCCTGACCACATGAGCAAATACATATTTACCTCAGAAGACCAGGCCGGAGTGCATTTGAACATGACTATCCCGGTCAAAGCCTTTTACCTGATGTCCGATGGCGGATTCTTTGAGGGAGTGAGTGTCAATGGTTTCGGTCGTGAAAAGCTTGAAATCCTGCTGTTCCAGACCTTGAAAAATTATCTGACACCACAATCGAATTTCGAGGATGCCCGGCTGGCAATGGCAGAGGCGGCCAAGGCATTGTACCCAAGTGAGCCTGTAATTGCAGAGGCAGTGGGAAAGGCATGGGACGCGGTTGGGGTGGGTGTCCAGAACGTGGCTCTGGGAAGCCCGAAAAATCTCTCCTTGCAGCTGAAAGACCGGGGGATTCAGGTCAGTTGGTCTCCACCTGATCGGGTAATTATACCGGGCAGCGGTTACAGCTTGAGCGGACAGGTTAGAAGGAATGATGGTGGGGATGTCACTGGGACTGCGGTAATTCTCCAGAAGCTTCCATATGAGAACGACCCCTTGGTAGTCTACTCCAATTCTTCCGGCAGTTTCAGCTTCTCGGACATCGCCAAGGGACACTATTCACTATTCGCCATTAAAGATATAAATGGAAACGGCAAAATAGACCAGGAGGACTGGGTCGGTTTCCTGGACAGTAACTCAGACGGTAATCCTGACTCGATGTGGGTTGATCACAATATTACGGGACTTTCATTGGTCATGTACCCCTGGAGTGTACTCGGCAGCTCAACGGTTTCGGGAAAAGTCGTGCGGATTGATTTCGGCAGTGTTGCAGGTGGAGTAGTCGGCCTTATCGGCCAGGGCAGCGCCGGTTACGAGGGTGGAAATGTCTATAGCCAGGTATTGAGTGCCACCGGTCAGTACAAGTTTGAAGGTGTGAAAGCGGACAAATACATCCTGGCCTCATTGGTAGACATGGACGGTGATAACGAGCTTGGCAATGGAGACTATTTGGGATTTTACGACCCCAACCTGGATTTTGAACCGGACCTGATTGACATACCATCTGGGATGACGATCACCAACGCCAACATAATTCTCTACAGAATCAACCTGGAATCCACTGAGGTAGAGCCTAACGACAATTTCTTCCTTGCGGATCCTCTTGTCTTTGGTGGGGTGATGAAAGCGTCTATATCATCCCCTACCGATATTGATGTTTTTTCGATCAACGTTGACGAGCCGACCACTATTGAAATCGATCTGGATGCAGAATCAATAGGATCAGGTCTGGATGCTACCATGGGACTATTTGATGCGGAAGAAAACATTTTAGCAGCCAGTGCGGACGAAGACGGAAAAGACCCGAGGATAGTATACCAATGTCCTGCTGCAGGGATGTACTATGTTGCCGTTATTGGCGTCTTCACCACCGGGAAATATGAATTGAAACTCGGGAAAAATAGTACTGCCGCAGCGAATCTATTTCTGCCGGGGAATTTAATTCCGGAGGGGAAAGGCATTGGAAGGCTATACAGCCTTGCTGACAACGGTAAAGTGAACATAAAAACACCGTGGGGCTTGGCAATGACCAAGAATATAATGCGCAGAGGTCTTAATTCCTTAGCGCCATCCAGGATGGGCCTTGTCTCGACGGTTTTAACGGACACTGACCGTTGGGTGCTTCACGCCTCCTATTTTTCGACCTTGAACTCTGATCAGACAATTACTGGTTATCGAGTTTACCGGGCCACACTGGCCAACTTCGAGACAAACCAATCCTCGCTGGTGGCGGAAGTGTCAGACACTAGCTGGATTGACCGTAATATCCAGAACAGGCAACGATATTACTACAAGGTAACGGCGCTTTACTCTTCGGGAGAGAGCGCGCCCTCAGTTTCTTCATTTATTCTGGCGCAATTCAGCGACAATTCCAGTATCGCTTTCTCCGACAGCCTGCTGGATTTTGGGGAAATACCGCTTGACAGTTCTTCCCGCAAGAGCATAGCCATAAATAATGCCGGAACCAGCAACCTGCAGGTTTCCAATATTATCTCAGACAAGAGGGTATTTGTCCCGGACATCACTTCCTTTACTCTGGCTCCGGGTAGCTCCATGCAGGTATATGTCGTTTTCAGGCCCACTGCTAAGGGTGAATGCAACACAAAGCTTACGATTTACAGCAACGACAGCAACACGCCCAGCAAGGAGATACTGCTGCTTGGTAAGGGGGTGGAGAGAAAAGTGTACTTTCTCGGAGATGTAAACGGTGACCAGGTTGTGAACATCCTAGACGCCCTTCTGATCATGTCGGGCATCAAGGGAATGACCTTGCCCCAAGGAGTGGACCTTAGCCGGGGAGATGTGGACGGCAATGGCCGGGTGGAGGAAATCGACGCCAACCAGGTGCTTATGTATGTTGTGGGATTGTCCACGCCATACCCAATTGGCTTGCCGGTTGGAAGCACTTCTGGGACACTTCTCGCCAGCAGCACCGTAAGAAATACCCGCAACCTGAACGGCATGCCTCAACGAGTAGTCCAACCAAGAGATTTTTCAGGCGGCCATTATCTTGAATACGAGCTTGTTTCAAACAACCCGGATAAATATCAGGGTACATCTACAGCGGCGGGCTT
>DATKXY010000267.1:0-9428 GCA_035528795.1 archaeon
TGCACTTATCGTATTGGGCATACTGGCTTTCCCTTTCCAAAAAAGCCTCAAGCTCTGGCTGGGTTCCTGTTGTGCAGGCATGGCGCTTCTTGTCACCCTGCTCACCGGTTTTGTCATTCCAAGGATAGACAGCTTTCAAGCTGTCAAGACTCTGAGCCTTGAGCATCTCAACAGCCTGCGCAGGGATGAGCGCGTGGCGGTAATCGGGGTCCGCCACCCATCCCTTCTTTTCTACACCGGCAGGCTGGTCTTTCCATTTGATCCCAAAACCGACCGCTGGGAGGATGCCCGTGCTAACGGGATCCGCTGGGTCCTTACCCGCGAGTCGGCGCTCGGGGAACTCAAGGAGAAAACCGGTGTCCAGCCAGCCGAGGTATACCGGATGGGGGGCAGGGCGCTGGTCCGATTTGCGGAAAAAGAAGAAAATGGGGGGGGGGAACGAGCTATTAGTTATTGACTTATCGAAAGATTTTTTCCATATTTAACATCCGCTTACTGATAAATACAAAAACAGTTAACCGGAAACAGGCTAAAAGCAGGATAATCTAAGGCTGGAAGAACGAGGATTACGTCATGGATCTTAAACGAATAAGAAACCCTTATGTTTACGGCAGCCTGACAGTGGTCGTTCTGATGATGGCAGGCTGGCTCTTCGGGCGGGTACTGGCTACATCGGACAACACCTATATGCGGGTTTTGTTGCTTCAGGATGTAGTCAACCAGGTAGCCATTCGCTACGTGGACCCGATCCCGCCGGAACAGCTTTATAGAAGGGCGGTTGACGGGCTGCTGAAAGGTCTCGACCCCTATACCGAGCTGATACCGGCAGATGAGTACAAGCGCTTTCAGGAGATCCAGATAAAGAGCGAGTATGTGGGGACAGGCATCTCGATCAGCCGTAAAAACCGTGAAATTGTTATCATGTCCACCTTTCCAGGCTCTTCAGCCTACCGTGAGGGAGTGCAGCCGGGAGACCGGATTATCAGCGTGGATGGCAAGTCCGCCAAGGATTGGACTACCGAGCAGGCCTCTCTGCACCTTTTAGGGCCCGAGGGGACGAAGGTGGAGGTGGTCATTTCCCGGATCGGCGTACCCGAGCCGATCACCCTGACCCTGATCAGGATGCCCGTAGTAGTGCCGACAGTAATAAGGCATTTCATGCTGAATCGCGGTGTGGGATATCTCTGCCTTTCAAGCTTCACCGAACGTTCAGCCGAAGAGCTTGAAAGATATCTCAGGCAATTGCAGGATCAGGGGATGAAATCCCTGATCCTGGATCTCCGTGACAATGCGGGCGGCCTTACCGAGACGGCGATAGATATCTCCCAGATGTTCTTGACCGGCAAACAGCTGATTGTCTCTATCCGGGGCCGCAGAAAGGAAGACAGCAAAAGCTTCTTTTCCAACGGCAAGCCTTTGTTTAAAGACCAGCCGATGGCGGTGCTGGTTAACGATTTTACTGCATCATCGAGCGAAATCGTAGCCGGAGCGCTCCAGGATCATGACCGTGCGGTAATTGTGGGGAAAAATTCTTTCGGCAAGGGCCTGGTCCAGACCACTTTCCCCTTGAGCTCAGGGGATGTGCTTAAAATCACTACTGCCCGTTACTATACCCCGAGCGGCCGCAATATCCAGCGCGAAAACTATCGCCCCCGCAGGGATCTGCTTAGTGTTAATGATGAAGAGGCCGAGGAGGTGGAGGAAGAGAAGCCTGAAAAGCCTGAAAAGCAGGATTTTTATACTGATATGGGACGGAAAGTGCTCGGCGGCGGTGGAATCATGCCAGATGTAGTAGTCGAGGAAGACAGCGCCGCAGGGTCTCCCTTTATAGCGGAAATCCTGCCCCATTCCTTCGATTTCGCTGTGGCTTATAAAAGCATGCACCCGAATCTGAATGAGTCTTTCCGGAATGATAAACAGATTTTCGAAGCCTTTATCAGCTATCTGAAAAACCAGCAAGTAACTGTAGATCCACTAAAGATCGAGAAATACCAGAGCTTTATCAGAGAGAAACTGCTTAACTACCACATCGCCCAGGTAACCTGGGATGAAAATACAGCTTACCGGCTTATCGCCCAGACTGACAAGCAATTAGCTAAGGCGCTGGAAATTCTTGGAAGCGTAAACAGCCAGAGCGAGATATTAAAGAAAATCATGAAGGAAGGCAGCAATTGAGCAGTAAAAAGCATCCAGCCGAGCAAAAGACAGCAGCCGAAGAATCCATAAGCGGGCTTGACCAGTCATTAGAAGGCAAAACCTCCGATTTCTGGTGGAATATTGTCTATTTTCTTATCCTCTCGATCGCCATCACTTTTATTCTGGTAAACAATTCCCTGGCGGACATTATTAGTCCGACAGGGATTATTATCCTCGCCGTCCTTGTACTACTGGACGTCTTCCCTGCCGCCTTTCTCATCAAGCTCCTCATCCGGCTGTTACTTCACGGCCGCCGCATGTGAAAATAACACATCCGGTCACATCCCGCTCCCGGCCCAGAATGGCAAACAGGAGGAAAGAGCAGGCCCCTTACTGTACCGGGAAGACCATCAACTGGCTCAGGCTTTCATCCTCGCCCAACAGGATATAGCGGCCGTCCTCGCTGGCGGCCACCGTAGCGAACTGGTAACCGCGCCACGGCAGATTCTCTGCTATTTCCGGGGCCACAAGATCGAATCTCGGGTTCCCGAGGTCTTTGAAACCCCTGTCAGCCGGGTCGTAGACAAACAGGTGCGCGTATCCGGGTAAGGCTCCGGCGACTCCGTAAAGCTTGCCGTCAGCCCCGAAAGCCAGGCCTTTCAAGCGCGGCATCATAATCGGTTTGCCCAGGTTTATTACCCTGCCCTTTTCCGGGTCCAGCTTGAAAAGCTGCCCGTCACCCGCGTTGCCCCCGTAAAGCGTCCCATCCGGCGCCGCAGCCCAGGAATCGACCCGCCCCAGAGCCCTGCGGCCCCAGACCTCGGGAAGCTCATCCGGCAGAATCTCGATTTTCCCTGTGCCGGGGTCGTAGCGGAAAACGCTGTTTACCGGTTTGCTGCCGTAGACCCGCCCTTTGGCATCCACAACAAGACTCCGGGATAAAAAGTCCTCCGGCTCAAGCGCATATTCATGGCAGTAAGCTAACTCCCGATCGGTGGGGGAGGTCTGCTCGAAAATCCTGCTCTGGCCGCTCCTGATTTCATAAGTGAAAAACTTGCCGTCTGGATGGCTTATTCCGTAAAGAGTATGGCGCTCGCTGTCTGCGGTGAGAGCGAAAATCCCCTCACCGGGTACAACCTGGCCAAGGTCGGCAACCTCGAAGCGCTGGTTGAGAAAAGTCACTTTGATCAGATGTCCGCTTTCGCCCTTATTATCCGGGATGGTCCCGGCGTAAAGGACATTCCCCACGCGCCCGAAGCCGCTCTGGATCGCGCGCTGGCCTGGCATGACACTGGACAGGTCGAGAGCGGCCTCCAGCTTTTTACGCGATAAGGAAACCGCGGCCAGGAACGGGCTAAGACCCTCATTGGCCCTCGTGCCGATTATTGCATAATCACCCAGCACGGCAAGCGAAGTCATCGCGTTTCTGTATATCGGCAGGCGCAGGGCGCGTGCGTTTTCGAGAGAGACCTCCACCGTGAAACTCCCTTTTGGCGTGAAAAAGGTAAACTCCCCAGCTCCCGGCTTAACCAGCGCCAAGAGGGATATTAATGCCGCAAAAGCGAACAGTCCTTTTTTCATTTCTTCTCCCCTTCCTGATTAAAAATTATGATTGTTACTCTTTTTAAGGTCTGATCTCTTTAGTGGGATTGAATATAATCATAATAACTGCCATAAAAAGGCTGAGCGACCGGGTCTGACGGCTCATTCACCGAAGCTCCCGCTGCGGATTGAAAACGATCATAAAGGGGCGGCTCGCTCCGGATTCACCCATCTGTTCAGCACTGGGAGCCCACTTGCGGCCGCAGAAATACATGTTGCCCCAGTCATCCTTGACACCCGCTCCGGTAACCTCGTTTATCTCTTTCAAGGGGAAAGACAGAACCATTCTCTTTGTCTGTTTCTGCGGATCGAACTCCATCATGACAGTGGCCTCCATGCCCTCGACATAGTTCCCGTGCCCGCCGATAAAATAGTAGAGCCTCCCGTTGTTGCCCAAAGCCAGGTTAGGGACATAATAGGCATAGGGTTTCTTGACCTTCCCCTCGTAGACCCCGCCGAGGTCCTGGACCTTGCCGAAACCGAGCTTCTCCGGGTAAAAAGCCACTAGCTTGGACCCATAGGTGACCAGGTAAATCACCCCATGCGCCTGGTCCGCAGCATAGGCTGTGACGCCTGTAACTATCTGGCCCCCCGGGGTGCCCTCGAAAGCCGGAAGGCTGTCCAGGGAAAAGAGGATTTTCCCTGTCTCGTGCTCGTATTTGATCAGGCGCTGGCGCCAGTCGACATAGTACATATTGCCGTACCAGTCGCTGAACAGCACCCTGGGCACGTGGTCCGAGCCCACCCGGCCTGTGTCGCGAAGGTCGTTTTTTGACGGGTCGTAAAGTAGCAGGTGCACCTGGGGGTAAGATATACCCATGATCAGCCCGCTCATGCGGTCGATTGTAATATCCTTGATGCTTTCGTACTGCAGGTCCATTCCGAGATTGGTCAGTCTTTCAGCAGCCGGGTCCCATCTGAAGAAAAAGCCGCCGCCGTAACCGTGAGGGTGGTTCATCAGGTACTCCTCGCGGCTCTCCCCGCCATCTGTGGCAAAGTACATGCATCCGTCCGGGCCCTCGACAATCTGCGAATGGACCTTGCCCTGCCACTGCCAGTCGCGCAGGTTCGAAAGCTCGGGCAGGAACCCGCAGAGACGCATTTTCTTTTTCAGGACATCGTACTCGAACAGGCCTACCTTGTCCTTGTGATTGGTTACCCCGATAAACACCTTTTTGTGGGTCTTGCTGTAACCGATAGAGCCCCAGGTGGAATGGGCCTCCGGAAAGTCCGGGTATTCGATATAAAGCAAGTTTTTCCTGGTGATCTGGGCGACTGAGGGCTGAAAACCGGCAAAGATGAAAAAAAGCGCTGTTAAAACAAGGGCTAAAGAGTCTCTCATCATAAGCTCCTCGCGAGGGTGTACTCTATGACCTGGAATCGGTGTTTCCGGTTCTGGATCAGGCAACTATGCCGGGGAAGAATGTAAAACGGCCTTTTCTTGAAACATGGCCGAAATCGGCCCGGGAATCCTGCAGAGGATAACGATTTAACCCCAATGTTGTTCACTTTAGGCGGGAAAGGCAAACGATGTCATTCCCGCGCAAGCGGGAATCCAGGTTTTTAAGCCCATTTTCTGGACCCCCGGCTTTCGCGGGGGTGACAAAAAGAGAGTGTTGTCGCTTTAAGTGAACGCTATTGAATTTAACCTGCATAATTTAAATATAAAATGTTTTGCAGTGGAAGTTTTTTCTTACAGGTTTTGTGGAATTTAAACGGAATCCGGCGGGCTGTCAATCAGGTGATAAGCTGCATCTCTTAAAATCTTTCCAGTATCTACAAGCCGGATAGAGGTTACAGATCCCCAGTCCACATTAATTTTGACCGGGGCGCTCCAAAGCGGCGGCTGTGGAAGGTTTGACTTCCATGGCTGGGCTGCCGCTCTAAGTCCTTACATGATTTTTTCTGTCTTACAAAGTAAACGTAAGACCAGTGCTTGTTTTAAGATCCGGACTGTCCGCCACCCCCAACTTGCACTCGAAAAACAATCTGGCCACCCTGGAGACCCTGGTCTCGAAACCGCCGAGCAGATTCAGGCCCACCTCGAACTCCATGTCGCTTATCATAAACTTCGCCTCATCGTAATTGACTATGTTCAAGCCCAGTCCCCCGCCGGCATAAGGAGTCCAGGATCCCTTGGGGTTAAAGAGATACAGCACCTCGGGGTTGATCGCCACCACAGTCCGGCCGCTGCCGACTCCCAGCTCGATATTCGGCTGCAGGCGCACCCTTTCGTAGAGTTCCCCCAAATCCAGATGCAGTCCCACATGCACCTGGTCCGGGTCGATTGTCGCACCGACACGACCCCCGATTCCGAGCAGAATATCCCTGGCCCAGAGCGGGTGATAAAGAAAAACTGCCCAGGCTGCGATCAGGAATAACAGACTCTTGCGCATTGGAACTTCTCTCCTGTAAATGGTAAAAATTCGTCTGCTGTTTGCCATAATTTATAATTTTCCGCTGGAATGGGCAACCGGAAGTTTACTGGATCCTGAATTTTCCCGGTACTCGCAGTAAAAAGGGCGGCACCCAAATAGGATGCCGCCCTTTTTACTCAGAATTATTTAAACTATCACTTCCCGAACTTAATGCTTATGCCTGCTTTAACCAGGAAACCATTACCCGAATCTTCAAACGTTCCAGAGAACGTTTGACCCATAATCGTGTATGAATAGTCCGCACTTCCTGTGAGGTGCTGAATGCCGGCTTTAATGTTGAGAGACACCTTTTATTGAAGAAATAATCTACGTTGTAAAAAGCGTCAATAGTCGACATCCTTTATGGCAGACTAAAGTCCATCGGATTTTTTCGGAGAGCGAGTACCTGGTATTGTAAAGCGAATTCGTTCTACCAATGGCCTGGAGCGCTTCCATGAAGAAATACGCGCAGAGAACCAAGGCGGTTCGTATCTTCCCAAACCAGCAGCCTTGCCACAGGCTCGTACCTGGCAGCCAAACAGCACGTTCTCTGGGTTCCGGTAAATGTAACCTCAACCTGGAACCCTTACATCAATAAGAGATCTATGCCCTGACTCAAGTACAGGATACCCCTATAACTCTTGAGACAATTTTACAGAACTTTTAGGGCCTGACTCAAATAAATTCGAAAAAGTAAAAACAAATAATAAAGCAATGATCCAAAATTCACCATATCAAAATTGAAACAGGAAACGTTAGCCTTCTTTTTCGATTCTGATCGATATCTTTCGTTCTTTTGAGCTTGAAGCGAGAGACTCCGATTGTCTCTGCGTTAAATTATCCGTTCTCAATCAGTGTATCAATTATTTTCTGGGTCTGAGCAGGAAAAAAGAGACTATTTTACCCCAGTTCATACCAGGAGGATCATTTTTTAGGCTTTAAACATCGCAAGCGCTTCCAAAGCGCCCCAACCTTTCTATTTTTTAACAATTGAAAAGCAACGATTGAGAAAGATCTGCTTTGACTGGCGGTTAAATCAGATTTGCTTTAAATAGTTATTATTTATTAAAAGTTTCAGCGACTCGGTGAGACTTTAGAAAATAGGGAATCCATATAACACAAGCTAATATTGCACCTAAAACATTAGAGTTGCGTACAGCAAAATACAGTTTTTGAGAAAATGAGGTTTCGATAATGAATAAACCGAGAAAAAATTTTGACAGGGCAATTGCAAAAGAAAAGACGAAAAATATTACCATTACCCTTGGGGTGGATGATTTTTTATTGAAGAAAAGAATTGCAACGAAAAATAAAAACAATAAAACTAAAATTTTTAGAAAAAAGTTGATTTTTACAAAGAGGCTAAAACCATAAATAGCCTCTACATTTCTTAGAAAACTATCGCTGCTAAACTCAGCGAGATTATGGGCTATATCCAATATTAAAAGTATGGGGGCGATTATTAATCCAATTGCTGGAATTAACAACCAACCCCCAATACTTTTATTACCATCAGACATTCTTGCTTCTTTCAGGAAAAGCAATTGTAACAAAAAAATCATTTTGTAAGGGAGTGCTCTGTTTCAATCTCTAAAGTACTTACAGAAACTCCTGGCGCAGAAGAAGTAATACTGATTGAGCCATCTCCAATAGCTTGAATCGTGATTATTATTTCATCCGGCAGATCCAGGGCACCTGTTGATGACTTGACTAATGTTATACTGACTTGATCAGGTTTCAAGTTATACCAGGAGCCTGTGACAGCATCTATGACTACTCCAATTAGTCCAGCAAGTAAAACATCTAAAACAATAATACCAACACTGACTTTCTTTTTAATCTCAACCTTTTGGGACTCATAACCTTCCTTTGAAAACGTCAAGACATAGCTTTTCCCTCTATCGAGGTCCAGTGTAGTGGGCGTACTTTGCTGCATACCACCAGGATCAACAGTTACTGTTGAAGCCGGACTTGACATTATTTTAACGTTCTGACTTGTGCCTTTAAATATCGCACCACATCCAACAGTTAAAGTCAAAAATGAGAAAAGGGTAAGGAGTGTGGTCAATTTAAATATTATTTTGTTTTCCATTATTGCTCCTAATTTGGAAGGATGATACAGAGAGACGCGGGAAAAATTACAATTCGTTTTTCATCATTCTTCTCCTTTGAATAAAGTAAACTCAATGACTTACCGGCTAAAGCCGGTAGGTTGTTTGGGGTGTGAACACCCATTAAGGCTAAAGCCATCTAAACTAATCGTATGAATCCGACTCAAGTTCAGAATCATCGTGTTTAGGTTCATCCCATATTTTAAATGAATCGGTGTCGTCTGATTGACCATCAATATATTGCTTAATTTGTTCTTCAGTTACTGCTCCAACTGTTGCACAAAAATAGCCACGTGACCATAAATGTCGTCCCCAGTATTTCTTCCGTAATTGAGGAAATTCTCTCTGAATACAATACGAACTCTTACCCTTTAAATACTGCGCTATTTTTGCCGCTGAAAGATGCGCTGGAGCACTGACCATATACAATCAAACTTTTATCATATAGCCCTCCTCAGTCAAGTCCTAAAAGTTCTGTAAAATTCACCTTTCTCTATTACGAAAATAAAACCCGAAGGGGATTATTTTCATCTTTTTCAGGGTGACGCATAGCGTCATGAACGGCTGAATTGTTTTCAGACTCAGAATAAATATTGCCCGGAAATGCCGAAACATGATTAAATCAAAGATCGTCAAGACCCTGGTTTTATGGAAAATAATCCTTAACTAAGGATTATTCCTTTGCTAACAGATACAAACTTGCTTCTGGTGAAAATCATTTTACCAGCAAGAACTCTTGACATGACCTAAAATCGTTCTAAATAAAAACTTAATAGGCCATTAAATCAATGGTACCTAATCCATCAAAACCATAGCAGACTAAGAATGTCAAAAAATTTATAAATATTATCAATTGAAAATTTGTGAGTAATTTTCTTTTAGATGCTATTTTTTCTTTCATAATATATTTTACTATATTTTTCCCCCAAATGCAATATATAACAGTCCGGTTTCTTATAAAAGATTTGACAGATTCCTTTCTTAATTTCTATTTTCCTTGAGAAAAAACATACTTGTTTTAACCCGGATTATTCATAAAACTTGGCGCTGCTCCAGACTATTGTGAACAAACGACAACCGGAAGTTTTTATAATAACCTTTTGGAATTCAGGAGCCGGGAGTCAGAATTCAGAATATTTTTGGAAATGATCACCAGAGTTTT
>DATKXY010000268.1:0-24317 GCA_035528795.1 archaeon
GACACAAAGGGCTTATAAAACTATTCGTTTGATACCATTTTTGATAACCGGGACATTGAAATTGATCAACAAACCCAGTCGGTATCCTGTAAGTTTTAAATATGTCAGGATTTGAGCGCGGTGTAAGGGCAGAAGTCTTTCCACGGCTTTCAGCTCGACTATCACGCATTGCTCGACAAGAAAATCTAATCTTAAACTTGAATCCAACTGCTGGCCATTGTAAAGCACAGCTAAGGAAAGCTGTTGAAAAATACTTAGCTTTCGTTTCTTAAGTTCATACGCCAGGCAATTTTCATAGACGCTTTCCAGCAGACCAGGTCCCAGGTTGGAATGTAGGCAGAATGCGGCGTCTACAATTTGCCGTGCAACTAGATTAACCTCAGGGGAAATCGGTTTTATTGGCTTTATTGAATCTTGGTTTTTCATAATTCAACCAATGATAGCAACAAAGTACAAAAATAAATATACATTCCTCTTTGTGTCTTTGTGTCTTAGTGGTTAGATAAAATAAATTTCAAATATTTTTGGCTAGACTTTATGAATCATTCCTGTTCTTTGTTCTGCTCTTTCAGGATCCTGGCCCATTCATCGCGTAATGTGACAGTGCGATTGAATACCAGCTTTCCAGCGGAGGAATCAGGATCGACACAGAAATAGCCCTTTCTCTCGAATTGGTACCGGCTTCCCGGTTCAGCGCCTGTCAGGCCTGGTTCCACCCGGCAGGAGGTCAATATCTCCAGGGAGTTCGGATTTAGATTGTCTTTCCAATCGAAGCCTTCCTCGACCTCGCCTGGATTTTCTTTTGTGAAGAGGTGGTCATACAGCCTGACCTCAGCTTCCAGCGAGTGGGCAGCCGAGACCCAGTGCAGTGTCACCTTGACCTTGCGTCCATCCGGAGCATCACCGCCCCGGGTTTCAGGATCGTAGGTGCAGTGCAGCTCGACCACCTCGCCGGTTTGCTTATCCTTGACAACGCCTGTACATTTGATGAAATACGCATACCGCAGCCGCACCTCCCGTCCAGGGGCCAGGCGGTAAAACTTCCTTGGCGGATTCTCGAGAAAATCATCCTGTTCGATATACAGCACCCGTGAAAATGGGACTTTCCGTGTGCCCATTGCCGGGTCCTCGGGGTTATTCACTGCATCCAGCTCTTCCACCCGGTCTTCCGGATAGTTGTCTATGACCACCCGAAGCGGCTTCAGCACAGCCATCACCCGCGGAGAGCTCTTGTTCAGGTCTTCCCGCACATGGTGCTCGAGCAATGCAAAGTCGACAGTGCTGTCGGTCTTGGAAACTCCAATGCGGTTGCAAAAGCTCCGGATCGCCTCCGGAGTGTAGCCGCGTCTTCTCATACCTGAGATGGTGGGCAGACGCGGGTCGTCCCATCCGCTGACAAACCCTTCCTCCACCAGATCGATCAGCCTGCGTTTGCTCAACACGGTATAGGTGAGATTAAGGCGGGCGAACTCGATCTGTTGCGGATGATAAATGCCCAGTTGGTCCAGATACCAGTCATACAGCGGGCGGTGGTCTTCAAACTCCAGGGTGCAAATCGAATGGGTGATCCTTTCGATGGAATCAGACTGGCCGTGGGTAAAGTCGTACATCGGATAGATACACCACTTGCTGCCAGTACGGTGGTGCGCAACTTTCAGGATACGATACATCACAGGATCACGCATGTTCAGGTTGGGTGATGACATGTCGATCTTGGCTCGCAGCACCCGGGAGCCCTCCTCGAATTCCCCGGCACGCATGCGCTCGAACAGGTCCAGGTTCTCCTCGACTGAACGGCTGCGATACGGACTCTCTTTTCCAGGTTCTGTCAGGGTACCGCGGTATTCTCTGATTTGATCCGGACTCAGGTCACAGACATACGCCTTGCCCTTCTTGATCAGCTGCACGGCCCATTCGCAGAGCTGGCCAAAGTAGTCCGAAGCGAAGTAGAGATGCCTGCCCCAGTCGAATCCGAGCCAGCGGGCATCCTCCTTGATCGATTCAACGTATTCGCCTTCCTCTTTGCACGGGTTAGTGTCGTCAAACCGAAGGTGGCAGACACCGCCTTGGTTTTCAAGAGCGATACCGAAATTCAGGCAGATGCTCTTGGCGTGTCCGATATGCAGATACCCGTTTGGCTCAGGCGGGAAACGGGTAACGACTCGTCCTCCCCATTTGTCCGTCTTCAGATCATCAGCGACAATTGCTCGGATAAAATCAGGACCTGGAGCGGAATGGGCCTGGTACATTTTCGCAGTTCCTTGAGATCATGGTTTTGGTTCCATTTTGACAGAAAATGTTATTATGTTTCTGCTCACAGGTCAAGGGTAATCTTCCGGAGTATCTCTTCATCCCATGAAAATATCCCGAGCCTTTCAAGGGATTGAACAAAAACAGGGATTTTCAGGGAAAAGACTTACGGGTAGCTCTGCATAGGAGACAAGATTAACTCAAGTATCCGCGGAGAGTCAGCCCGGATTATTCGTAAATTTCCACAATCTTGGAAGGAGTGGACCAATGTGTCCGCCCGAAGGTTGATATGTTTCGATCAGGCCGGGGCGCACGCACAGGTGCGCTGCTTCACCAATACGGGGGGCGGCATTTTTATGGATAATACGGAATAGTAAGGCACTGAAGCTGCAAAGAAGAATAGGATAGTCATAAAAGAAGCCCCGGTGGTCACCTCCCCGGGGCTTCTTTAAATGGTTGCCCGACCAGGATTCGAACCTGGACATTCCTGATCCAGAGTCAGGCGTGTTACCAATTACACCATCGGGCAATTGTTTTCAATGCCGCTTTCTGCAACCACAATCTAAAAAAATCAATAACTGATGTCAATCCTAAAAGCCATTGCGGCTTTTGGCTTCAATAACTTGACCAGAGAACAATAGTTTTGAAAACCGGTTCGCCTTGCTGATCTGAGTAATAAATAAAGTGGAGATCATTACCCGGGAGCGAGCCGGTCAACGATTCGAGGGATTTTACTCGGCATTTTTCACATTAAAAGTCAACACCCAGCCGTTTGACTTTGTTCCAGGGTAGTAAACTTTATACCAGAGGCCGCTGGTGCTGACCCGGATCAATATTTCTCCCTTTTTCAAGGAAACGAGCTCAGTACTCGAGAGATTATTATTTTCATAGAGCGGAGTGTTGTTGCTTATCACCTCGAGCTGGTCTCCCTGAGGGGGCTGTGCTGCCGGCTCTGGCTCCAGCTTGACCTGTTCCGGCTGAGCTTTTTCAAGGCTCTTGCTGCTGTCAGGGACAACAGGAGCCGGTTCAGTTTGAGGCTGCGGCTGAGGGGGAGTCGTCTCAGCCTGGGGGGATTTGACCTTGAAATGTGCAGGCTTGCTCCAAACGCTTAAAAAATTTTCTGTCGAATCTACTGCGGCAATTCGTACGTCGTAATCTCCAGGCCCCTTGAGCTGGGAGGTATCGATTTTCGAGTTTCCTGTGGCGCCTTCAAAGATCTGCGAGAAGACGATTTCAACGGATGAGGAATCGCCTTTGATTTCCCGGCCTGCAGATTCGGCAGGGCTTTCTGAGACTTCCATAGAAATCCCGCTTGCACCATTAATCGGGCTGACATCCCAGGCGAAAACCAAATCCTGGGCTGCTGAGTCAATTATTGGGGACTCCGGAACAATCGAATCCACAGAGGGCGGAATCTGTTCGCCAGATTTATCCGTATCGAAAGCAGTGACAAACAGTGTATCGGGGTCCGACCATTGGCCGATAAATTCACTGTAAGGGCTGATTGCGATTATGCGGAAATAGTACTTGCCGGGACCGGCCAGACCCTCGATACTCGAGCCTTCCTGGCCCACTAGACCTCCGAGAGAGGGGTTGTAGAAGAAGGTATTGATGCGATCCAGGTCACGGCCGTTGGGGTTTGAGAAATGCGTGTTGGGTTTGGATACCTCAACTGCTACATCGTTTGCCCCCTCCATATTAGTAAGGTCCCAGCGAAAAGTATAGTTCGGACTTTCGAGACTCACTTTTTTAGGGCTTACCTGGGGCTTTTTGGCAATAATATTTACATTATTGCGCACAACCACCAGTTCGACCGCATCGCTAAAACGGCTCATTAACTCGCCTTTGGCATTCAAAGCTGCAACCCTGTACTGGTAAGTTCCCACTCCTTCGAGCTCGTGGGCGCTGCCTTTCCTCACGCCTTTGATTGTTCCGAGAGAAGGGGTGTAGTAAAGGGTGTTCCCCTCATCCGGCGCGGTACCCCGCGGATTAGTGAATTTTAGGCCGGACTTGCTTATTTCCAGGGCGGCGTCTCTGGCACCCAGGACATTGGAAACATCCCATTCCAGGGTGTACTGCGGGGCCACGATACTGGCTGTATCGGGTTTTATCCGGGGCTTATTGGCTATAATCAGACGGTCACTTTGAAGATTGCCCTGAGTCCGGTTCTGGAGGCTAGTTTCACGGCGGTCCAGAATCGTAGTTTTACCCAGTGACCTGTCATTTGCGACAGTTCCCACAGGGCCGCCTTCCCCCTTTGCGAATTGCTGATTGAGCTTTACCAGATCATTACGGATCGATGATGTAGACTCATCCACTATGCTCTTAATCTTGTTTTTCTGTTCATCCCCCAAATCTTTATACAGGTTTTCCGGATCCTCCATCACACCGCGTACATCCTGGTTAAAATTGTCAACCTCGGAAACATCTACTAACTGGTCCTGGCTGATTTTGCCGAGCATGTTTTCCATAACCGAGTTCAATTTTGATCTAACCATTTTGTTATTATATTGCGTAGCGAAATCTTTTTCTTTTAACAGGTTAGACAGGCGGCTCTGCATCTGGACCACCTTGCGCCGGAGGCTTATCTTCCCGGTCGGGTCCTCAGAGGCCTTGTAAAGATCCTGATTGAGAATGTCCTCTTGTGCATTGAGTCGATCCAGTTCCTCACTTTTTATGGTGTCCAGGGCTTTGCTGACTGTCCCGTAAAGAGGGTGGCGAGTGTCCATGGCCTCGAGAATGCTTTCCAGGACACCGATTGACCTGCTGTTAAGGTTTTCCTTGCGGTAAAACCTGGCCAGATCCAGATATATTTCCACATTATCGCCGGATTTGCCTAAATCTTTTTCTATTGCTGTCTTAATGGCATCGAACATACCCATGCCCTGCTTTACATTATCCAGCGCATTATGTATCACCAGATAGTCATAATTTGTGAGCTCTCCATCGCCATCCACATCGCTCACTCTAATTTCGTCTTCATTTAGTTTCAAATTTAACACTACCGCCTTTTCCAGGCGAATCAGGTCAAAAACGTCAAAATTACCATCATTGTTAATATCACCATTTGTAATTACGCCGCGGTCGATCGGTGTCTGAGCGAAAACAGGGCCAGCCAGATTGCCGGAGATTGTCGTCAAAATGATGGCGAGAAAAACAAGAAAACCTGAGCGCCTTTTTTTAAGACAGACAAAATCAGTCTCCGGAGGACCGGCAATGCGGCCAAGATTGGCGGAAGACTTTTCTGACTGCCATTTCTTGAATATGTGTAGTGGGTAAAACATCTTAATCCGTTTTCGCAGCTTGGATTTCGCTGTAGTTTGTGACAATTGAAATCTTTTTGCTTACTTTGCAAGCCCGGCGGCTTGCCCCTGATAGTTCATTATTATTTTAAAGTTCGCGCTCCTAGCGCTGTCCCAACAGTCAATAAAATTCTATTTTCCGGCCAATAACCTCATTTAAATTATAATCTTTTTCAGACTGAAAATCCACAACCAGCCGTGACAGGGCTTTAAATTTTTCCAGTAGATGGCAGCTTTTACCTTCCAGATCAGCCGAAAAGGTCTAGAGCCTTGTCCAGACGGGATAATGTCAAGGGCTTGCCCACCAGCGCCATTGTCTCGAAAATCCCGGGACTCGCGTCCTTACCCGTGACAGCCACCCGCAGTGGATGGATTAGTGTTGCTGCCGATACCTGCAATTTTTCTGCCAAAGAGCGCAAACTCTGCTCAAGAGTCTTCTCGTTCCATTCCCCGACTTTCCAGATCTCGTCTCTCAAGTGTTTCATTAGCTTGCCGGTGCCGCTTTTCCAATATTTGGCCACTGCTTTGGGATCGTAATCAATCTCGACCGGAAAGAAATATCTCGACTGGGGCAAGATGTCCCGGGTTAGGCGGCATCTCTCTTTAACCAGATCGAGCACTCGCAGCAGGTGATCGGCTTCCTCCGGCCTGGTCTCACCGGAAAGCAGCCCCTCCGATACAAAATCCTTCTCGACCAGCTCAAGAAGCTCCTCAGCTTTCATTCGCGAAAGGTACCGGCCGTTCATCCATTCCAGTTTTGTGGTATCGAAAACCGCGTTTTTTTTGTTAATTCCTTGCAGGCTGAAAAGGCTCCTGAGTTCGTCTCTGGAAAGGATTTCTCTGTCATCGCCCGGAGTCCAGCCGAGGAGCGCGATGAAATTGAACACAGCCGGAGCTAGAAAGCCCATCTTGCGGTACTCGGTAAGGCTCGTTGCACCATGGCGCTTACTCAAGCGTTTTTTATCCGGCCCGAGAATGAGCGGTACGTGAGCAAACTCCGGCTCCCTTTTCCCCAGGGCCCTGTAGAGCAAAATCTGCTTGGGAGTGTTGGAAATGTGGTCGTCTCCGCGGATAATATGGGTGATGCCCATGTATATATCATCAGCCACCACAGCCAGTTGATAGGTCGGGCTGCTATCGGAGCGCAGGATAATAAAATCCTCTAACAGGCTGTTTTCGAAACGCACCCGGCCGTGCACAAGGTCCTCATAACCGGTGATTCCCGCTGGAACCAGGAACCGTACCACATGGGGTTTGCCTTCCTCGGCCAGTTTAAGTGCTTCCCGGGGATCGAGCCCCAGGCAGGCGCGGTCATAAATAAGGTCTTTTTTCTCGCGGCGCGCCACTTCTCTTTTGGCCTCCAGTTCTTCCGGGGTGCAGAAACACCTGTAAGCCGCGCCACTCTCGAGCAGCCGGCGGACAGTGTCCAGATGGCGGGACAGCCCGCGGCTCTGGAACAGGATCTCCCCATCCCAATCGATCCCCAGCCAGCGAAGCCCTTCGAGAATTGCCTCCACAGCTTCAGGTGTGGAACGCTCCCGGTCTGTGTCCTCAATGCGCAGACAGAACTTTCCGCCCCTGTTTCGTGCGAAAAGATAGTTGAAAAGTGCAGTCCGCGCC
Organism: archaeon; assembly: GCA_035528795.1. Taxonomy (GTDB): domain Bacteria; phylum Gemmatimonadota; class Glassbacteria; order GWA2-58-10; family GWA2-58-10; genus DATKXY01. The sequence continues at coordinate 7,173 of DATKXY010000268.1, forward strand.
CCTCCGATATGCAGATAACCCGTAGGACTAGGCGCAAAACGAACTACAGGCGGCAGGCTCAATTTCACTGTCCTCATGCTTTGGAGGCGGCTTGAAAAGCCGCCCGGTTTTTATCAAGTGTCCGCTCCGGAATAATTCGATCCGCTGTTTGCCTGTTTATAAACCATTAAAGGCCTTTTGATCCAAAAGCAAGGCAAGAGCCGCGGGAAGCAGGACTCCGTTATATACTCCGGACCTGGTAGACCGGTCGTCCTGCTTTGGTGCCTAATACTACTTTGCAATTAAAATGATATTTATTAATCAGGTCTTGCCTGTCGAATATTGGTTTCATTTTATAACTGTCAAGAAGTCAGGAGACAGGAGTCAGGAGTCAGAATCCCTCCCCTGCCCGGATTACAGCCCTTGGTCATTCATAAACTCAGGATTTGATGTTTTTGGGCGGGAGTGGGGCTTCTGACTTCTATATTCTGACTTCTTATTTTATTTTTGGTCCCGGCTTTGCCGACTGAGGAGCAGAATATAAACTATCTCTATGAACGCAACTTGGTATAATAAATAATAGTGAAACCTTTGAAAAATATTATCCTTTTACCAAAAGAGTATTGTTTGTTTTTTTATAACGCCATAAAAATCAATGTATTATTGTAGGGGCGGGTTTCAAACCCGCCCCTGCGATCTGATTTTCAGCCTGGGGTCTGTCAGCTTTTTTTCGAGACTTTGTCCAGCAATTGCCGCGAAGGCTTGAAAGTGGGAACGAATCGGCTGGGCACGATGACCTTTTCTCCGGTGCGGGGGTTCCTGGCTATCTGTTTCTTGCGCTTTTTTACCTTGAACGAACCAAAACCGCGAATCTCGATATTGTTGCCGGCAGACAGGGTTTCACCTACCGCTTCGAGAAATTTTTCGAGGATATTTTTGGTTACTCCTTTGGGCAGCCTGGTGGTTTCAGCTACTCTGTTGACAAGTTCGGCTTTGTTCATCTCAGATCCTTTCTGTGAATGGGACTGTGGTCGGTAAAATGATCGAAACCGCTTTTTGAGACAGGTGTTAAACTGCCATCCGGGTGCTGAAAGGTAAGAGAGCCGTCTTCCTTGGTTATTTTGCCGATATAAGAAAAGTTAGTGCCTGTTTTCGCTTTAAGCCGCGGGATGTGCTTTTCTAAAAGGCCGGGTTGCGCTGTAAAGCATAACTCGTAGTCCTCGCCGCCGTAAAGAAAAAAGTGCCAGGGAGGCAAGCCGTGAGCCATGGCTACAGACTTCGAGAACTCGCTTACTGGAAATGTTTCGGCATAAAGAGTCGCTCCCACTTGCGAGGCTTCCAGAATATGTCCCAGGTCAGCCGCCAGGCCGTCCGAGATGTCGATCATGGCCGAGGGCGGCCCGAACTCCTTAAGCAGCCTGGCTTCAACCAGGCGGGGCACCGGATCGAAAAGACTTTTCTTTACCATCTCAAAGGGCTCAGGCAACCTTTTTTTCCCGCCGTCCCGGAGGCGCTCTTCAAGGCAGACCAGCGCAGCGGATGAGTCGCCTAGATTGCCGGTTACCCAGATCCCGTCTCCAGGCCTCGCTCCCGAGCGCTTGATTGCCCCGTCCTTTTGGACCCTGCCGATTACTGTGATATTTACCACAAGAGGGCCAATGCTCGAGCTGAGGTCGCCGCCGATCAACGGACAACCGAATCTGGCTCCGGTATCGATAATGCCGCGGGAGAGCTGGATGATCAAGTCAGATATATTTTGGTCCCTTCTGATACAGATCGAGGCCAGAGATCCCACCGGAATTGCGGCCATTGCGGCCAGATCGCTTAAGGCGGCAGCGGCGGCCTTTACTCCGATCTGGTAATAATCGAAGTAGCCTACCCGAAAGTGCACATCCTCGACAATTGTGTCCGTGCTCAGCGCAATTTCCTCACCCTCGCCGGGCACCACCATGCAGCAGTCGTCGCCGATCCCGAGGCGCACGTGCTCCGAAACCCTGACCTTTTCGGCCAGTTGACGGATAGTGGAAATTGTCTCGAACTCGCCCAAAGGTTTGTCTCGCAATCTGGAAAACTCATGGTCCGCTTTCGATTATTTCGTAAAAGCTGAAAAAAAAGCCCAGCTCGCGGGCCGCCGAGTCTTCCGAGTCGGAAGCGTGGATGGCGTTGCGCCTTTTACTCCTGCCATATAGGGCCCTGATCGTTCCGGGTTCCGCTTTGGCAGGGTCGGTGTCCCCGACAACCCGCCTGAGCTCGCTGACAGCGTTCTCGCCCGACAGGGCAGCCACTACGACCGGGCCCGAGGTCATGAACTTGACAAGAGGGTCAAAAAATTTCTTTCCCTGGTGTTCGTCATAGAATTCCCTGGCAGAGTCCACCGAGAGTCTCAGCATGCGCAGACCCATGATCAGGAAACCGGCCTCCTCGAGGTCCGCGAGAATCAGGCCCGTATTTCCAGCCTCCACTGCATCCGGTTTTATTATAGCCAGGGTTATTTCTATCATTTTAGTTTTTCTCCTTTTTCCAGGGCTTTTATTTCCTAAATAACACTAGCCACGGTTTCTCCAATTTCTGCAGGGCTTTGGGCCACCGTGATTCCAGCCTCTTGCAAAAACTCGATCTTGCTTTGGGCCGTGCCCACTCCACCCGAAATGATAGCTCCGGCATGACCCATACGCCTTCCCGGCGGGGCGGTCCTGCCGGCAATAAAAGCCGCCACGGGTTTTTTCATCCGCTCTCTGGCAAAACTAGCCGCTTCTTCCTCGGCAGTCCCGCCGATTTCTCCGATCATCAGCACGGCTTTCGTATCAGGGTCTTCGTTAAAAAGACGCAGGGCATCCAGGTGGGTGGTTCCGACTACCGGGTCGCCTCCGATCCCGAGGCAGGTGCTCTGGCCGATCCCTCTTTCGGTAAGCTGCCAGACAGCCTCATAGGTCAGCGTACCGCTGCGGGAGACCACACCCACTACACCGGGCTTGTGGATAAACCCCGGCATGATCCCGATTTTACAAGCTCCCGGAGTTATCACCCCGGGGCAGTTGGGTCCGATAAGCCGGGTCTTTCGCCCGGTAAGCAGACGCTTGACCCGGATCATGTCAAAAGTGGGAATCCCCTCGGTGATACAGACCACCAGGCCGAGATCGCTTGCGGCCGCCTCGGCGATCGCATCCGCGGCAAAGGCGGCGGGTACAAAAATGACAGAGGCATTGGCGCCCGTATCACGGACAGCATCTGCTACAGTATCAAAGATCGGGACCATGCTGTCAAAGGTTTGGCCTCCCCGGCCGGGAGTCACACCGGCCACTACCCGGGTGCCGTACTCGATCATCTGGCGGGCGTGGAAACTGCCTTCGCTTCCGGTTATGCCCTGGACGATAACACGCGTTTCCTTGGAGACCAGGATACTCATCGCGCGCCCCCTTTCGCAGCCTCGACAGCCATTTCTGCCGCCTGTTTCAGAGTGTCGGCCCATTTGAAACCCAGAGCGGCCTCTCCGATAATTTTCTTGCCTTCTTCTGCGTTTGTCCCCTGCAGGCGCACGACAACCGGTATTTTGACCTCGAGGTTGCCCAGGGCTTCCACCACTCCGCGAGCCACCCTGTCACAGCGGACAATCCCCCCGAAAATGTTGATCAACACTGCGCCCACATTGGGGTCCTTGCAAATTATCCTGAATCCATTGCCGATTGTCTCCACATTGGCGCCGCCACCGACATCGAGAAAGTTGGCCGGCTCGCCGCCCGCCTGCTTGATTATGTCCATGGTAGCCATGGCCAGTCCGGCTCCGTTTACCATGCAGCCCACATTCCCATTGAGCTTGATATAGTTGAGGCCCGCTTCATTGGCTTCCCGTTCCAGAGGGTCTTCTTCTGCCGGATCCCGCATCACGGCTATATCTTTCTGGCGGAAAAGGGCGTTGTCATCGAAATTCATCTTGGCGTCCAGGGCTATCACCCGGTTATCCCGGGTTACCACCAGGGGATTGATTTCAGCCAGCGAGGCGTCCCGCTGACTGTAAGCGGCATAAAGGTTCAGAAAAACTTTAACCGCTTCCTTGGTGGCTTCAGGCTCCAGGTTCAGCTTGTAAGCCAGTTCTCTTGCCTGGAACGGGTTCATGCCTGTTACCGGGTCGATACGGGCTTTGTGGATTTTCTCAGGCGCCTGGGCAGCCACCTGTTCTATCTCCACTCCACCCTCGGTGCTGACCATGAAAACATCCTCGATCCTTGAACGGTCCAGGGTTATCCCGGCGTAGAGTTCACACTGGATATCGACTCCCCGTTCAAGGAGTACTTTCGAGACCAGTTGTCCCTCTGGGCCGGTCTGCGGCGTAACCAGCTTCGAGCCGAGCAGGTTTGCAGCGGCAGCTTTGGCCTCAGCTGCCGTTCTGGCCAGTTTGATTCCGCCGCCTTTGCCCCGGCCCCCGGCATGGATCTGCGCTTTGACCACAACAGGCGTCCCGGCTGAGATAAGTCTCGCGGCAGTTTCGGCTGCCTGCTCGATCGTGGCGCAAACCTCGCCCTCCGGTACCGGTACACCGAAATCCTTGAGGATTTGTTTTGCCTGGTACTCGTGTATTTTCAAAGAGTCCCCCCCTGGATTAGATAAACTATGTCCTTTATGCAATATTATCGAGTTTGCCTAGAAATTAAAGGCAAATTGCTTTCTTGACAAGACATTAATGGGTTAAAAATCTTGCAAATTTGTCTTTCTGTGTACAAATTTAAAATTGAATAACCGGTAATAAAGGAGCCGTTTATGGGTAAATCCTTGGCATTGGTAGGACTTAACAATTCCCATCCGTTTATTTTCGGCGGTCTGATCAATGGGGGCGTGAGGAAAAAATTTGTCAGATATGCCCCGGCATGGACGCATAAGTTGTTTCCAGACCGGGACTGGGAGGGTGAATACAGCGAGAACTGGCTCTTTACAAAAGCCTGGTCCCGCAACCCCCGATTTGCAAGAAACGTGGGGGAGGCGGTCAAGGTGAATGAGCTGGCTGAGTCGCTCGAGGAGGCGGTCGAGGGTACCTCATCGGCGTTTGTGTGCGACATGTGGGGAGAATACCACAAGGAACAGGCCCTCGCTTTTCTGGAGAAAGGGAAATCCGTTTTTGTAGACAAGCCCCTGGCCGAATCGGTTTCGGACGCCAGGGTGATGATCGAAGCCGCAAGGAAGAACGGCGCTGCCCTTTCCACCTGCAGCAGCCTGCGTTTCGATCCCGAACTCCAGCGCTTGAAAAAGTCGCTCTCGGTCGAGATCGGGAAGCCCTCCATAATTACAGTGTGCTGCCCCTGCTATCAGGATCTGGCGCGCTATACAGTGCACGGCATAGAAGTTATGCTCGAAATTACCGATGGCGCCAAGATTGCCAGTGTGCGCAATATCGGTCCGAGCCAGAGACGGCACCTCATGCTGCTCGAGTTCGCCGATGGGACCTGCGGGGTGATCCACAGTTGGGAAGGCCATGCCTATTCGGTAACCGTCACCGCCGCAAAGGGGCAGGAAGTTGTGGTTTTGGGCTCTTGGGAAGGTTTCAAGCACATGGTGGCTGCTATTCTGGCTTCTTTTGAAAGCGGCGAGCCGGTGGTGCCCTATGATGAAGCTCTGGAAGTGGTCCGAGTGATCGAAGCTGCAGTGGCCAGCCAGGCCGCAGACGGGAAAACAGTGGAACTTGAAGAGAGTTGATTTTTAATAACTGACAGTGGAGATTACCCATGACCCACGAAGAAATACTGGAAAGCGTGATTCAATTGCTGCAGAGTAACAAATGCAATTATGAAAATGTCAATGGGGAGACCAGGATAGAAGAATTGGCAGGCGATTCCCTGGTTCTGACTTCTTTTCTTCTGGATCTGGAAGAGCGTTTCGGGATTGTGGCGACCGATGAGATCTGGCTCAAGTGGAATAAGATAGGCGATTTAATAAATTATATCGCCGGGTTCCTGGAAGAGTATTCGAGTATCAACTTGTCAGAGACCAAGGAATCGCCTTGAGCATTGAAAAAAAGATGGGTCACGGCTTTTTCCTTTTGATGATAATTCGTGAAAGTGCCGAGGGTCCTGGCGTGGAATGGGAGAGAGTTACTCTCTAATATCCTTGACAGGCAAAGTTTCCCGGATTAGCTTACTTTAAAATTCAATAGAGATTGACACGCGGAGAGGTGGCCGAGTTGGCTGAAGGCGGCACCCTGCTAAGGTGTTGTAGGGGATACTCTACCGAGGGTTCGAATCCCTCCCTCTCCGCCAGTATTTGAAGCCGGAGGAATTGATTGTTAATTTCTCCGGCTTCTCGTTTTAATCCGGCTGGGGAATCTGATATATAGGTATGAGGATTTCAGAGAAGTGACCGGTGTTGAGCAGCGATACACCTGCAAAATACTACAGTAAAATCCGGAAGTCGAGCTTTCGCTTTTTTGACAGGGTTGTGAAAAACCTTTCTATTCAGTTTAATAATATAAATGGACAGCACTATCTCCTTCGGGCGTTTAATATTATTGGAATAGACAGTGTAAATAACCGATCCGAATCGATCCTTTCTCCTTCCTGAGGCAGGCCAGCCAATATTTGCATTGGTCTGGACAAACACCAGTTTCTTCCATTTTTTTCTGTCATACCTCCACGTACCGTATTCTATCCAGAGTTGAAACAGGCTACGCTGCTCCTGCAAGATACCTCCACCCCGGGGGATGGTCCTGGCCTGGATACTGACCTTGACCCGTTAAGCCCGAGATCCCAGCCGATTAATAAGTGTCAAAATCAACTTCGGACCAAGCGCCGGGGCGCTCCAGGCCGGTTTTTATTTCAGGAGTGATATAATTATGAATGTATTCATCGAGTATTTTTTAATCTCGAGAATTCAGGTGAATGCTGACAACTCAAAGTTACCGTCACTCAGTCCGGCTGCACTCAGGAAAGTATCGATTTTCCTGATGCAAGCTCAGAAAGAAGGCTCCAGGAGAAATACCGGGTTTATATTATAAACCTTCAGGCTTTTAATTGCCGGCCTCTTGCTGCCGATTATTCCATAGTTTATGTCGCGGCTCAGCTTGCCGCAGACTGGTTTATTTACAGATAATAGAATATAGGATATGAATCCCGGTAAACCATGCAGTACATTTTGAAAGATGGCAATCAACTCATTTTGGAGGCTAGTTGTGAGAGAAAAGAAAAAAGAGGATTTTTTCCCTGAGGTGCTGGACCGTTTGGTGGAGGTGATGCATCATTTTCACTGCGAGGAGCCGAAAGAGCTCGAGCGTTTATTGAGACTGCCGGAGGACTGTATTTTGAAGTTGTTTCGTAAGAGGTCATCCAAGCTGCCTGTGAGACTGGTGCGCGTTTTGGAGCAAGCCGGGGTGCGGCGGGATTTTCTGCTTCACTGTAAGGGGTCGATGTTATCCGATACGGTTGATTCAAGGCGGCTCGAGGTCATGAAACGTCACGCAGCGCACCTTTTGGAAGTAGTTTGCAGCGCCCGTCAGGCTCTGTTGAGCGACGATGGAGCGAAAAAGATACCGCTGCATGTCACGGATGGCCAGAGCGAGCCAGCAGCAATCGAGGAGGAGCTGATAAATCTTTTGATCGAGGCTTTGGGTGACAGGGGCAGCCGGGAGCGCCTGCTCCAATTTATCCGCTCCGAGGTTTCCAACCGGCTGGAGAGCGGGCCCGGAGTATATTTATAGGCCTTTCAGGAAAAAGACCAAATTAAGCTTTTGTCACGGCTGGAGGCGAAACCGCCTTATTTGGCTTTTGCTACGTTTTTACGCAGCCAGTCCAGCAGCCGCTTGCGGCCGGCCTTACTCGAAAGGAACTCCGGGAGTTTGGCCAGGAGCACGGGGTCATCGACTTCTATTTCCGTATCGCCGATAAGCAGGATGCCTTTTTTTAGCTTAATCCGTTCTTCATCCGCAGAACGCCTGGTGTCGCTGCGCTCGAGGTCCTCCTGCATAAAATCACGCAGGATACCGCCGACATCATCCACCCGCCCTCCATCATAGAAGCCGACCACTTCCCTGCAGTAGCGTTCGACAGCTGAGGGAGAGGCCTGGAATGCCCCTTGAGTGCGGCTCCAGCGCTCGAGTACCTCGCGGTTGTGCTCGTATCTTTTGCGCTCACTCTCGGAGAGGTCCGCCGGAGGAGGAGGGATAAAAATACTCACTTCAGTGGATTCGAATTCGGCTGCCTCAAGGGCAGCGGCCTGCTGTGCCAAAGCTTGTTCCAGATGTTCCTCTAGGGTAGACTCAACTGCGCGGTGAATAGCTGCCAGGCTGAAAAGAGGCTGGCCGCTCCCGGCGGATTTTCCAGGCAGTTTCCTCCTTGCAGCGCCGGTTTTCCGGGCCGGGATTTCCGGGACAAGAAAAAGGGAATCAGGATTTATTTCCAGGATTTCGGCCAGTCGAATTCTGAGCTCCACCACCCGCGAGCTTCCCCGGACCAGGTCGCCGGCACGCTGGTAACCCGTATTCAAGAGTTCCGCCAGTTTTTTCTGGCTGATATTCCGCTTTTTGAGAAGGCTGCGAACTTTGTTTTCATCCCACCGCCCGTGCTTGACCCTGACTTTCAGCGGGAGCCTTTCAATCCCGAATGGCGGGCCTGAGGCCTGAGGCTTTTCACCTTCACCGAGCCGCAGCCAGTTGAGGTCCACTTTCCAGATCCTGCCCACTGCATCTGACAGAGTCTGGGAGACACTCTCCCGCTTTCCCTTGCGCAGTATTCCCTCATGCACTCCGAGAATTTTGGCCAGATGTATGTCATCGAGCTCGTAGCCTGCGGCCAGATAGCGCGCTTTCATGATAGAGAGCAGTTCAGTGAAGCGTTTTTCGACATCCCCGCCGCATAATGCTGTAGCCTGGTGTCCTTTTTTCTGAGGCATAAATTTCACCCGCCAAAGAGGAATGAATAAGAAATAGCAAAAAGCTTGACAAAACGTAATGATTATATTAATATTAATTACAAATAATATTGCCTATGGTTATTTGAAGTCGTTCTGGATCAAAAAAACTCAAACGATCAACCGGGATCTTAAGATGCCCCCAAGTAAAAGACGCACGATCCGTAATACAAATAATTATAATCAAATCTGTAAGGAAGCTTATAAAAATATTAGCGTTATGTCAAGACTTTGAGCTTTTGGTGTTTCCGGCTTAAAATGTCTGAAAAACAAAGATAGTCAAGGTTTCGCTTGTAAATTGGGAAATTTTCGCTCATCGCGCTTCTCTGTAAACTGAAGGTAGAATCCTGATCAGAAGGAGGTCTCATGAGTTCCGGCGGATCGAATAAGGCCCAGTGGATTACAATCGCCCAGGCAGTGGACAGGGTCCCGATTCCTGTGTCCAAGTCCACAATCCGGCGCTGGATAGAAGAGGGTAAATACGGCATTGTAGCCGGAAGATTCGGCGGCCGGGTGGTAGTCCGGGCGGACTCCCTGCCGCAGATCGAGGAAGAGCCAAGCCTGGAAGGGTTTTGAAGATCTGCGCCCCCGGCATCCTTTTTGCCTTGATAAAAAATGGCTGTCCTATCCCCGGCGGTCACAGAAAGCAAAAAGGATGCCGGGGACGCTTCCCCAAGACGCCGAAGAAAAATCTATTTATACCCCGCAGGATAAACCGGGATTCCGGTTCTTTTTTCCCTTCTCAAGGCTCGGCGATAAAGAAATACTGATAGGGCAGAAAGTTATGTTCCCCGGTGATCCGGTAGCCAGCCTCAAGAAAGGCTGTTTTAGCTTCCTCCTTTGACAGTTTGTGACTTGCTGAGCGGGGGCCCACCGGAATATCTTTCTTGAAGAAATCCACCACCGCCACCCTCCCTTTAGGTTTCAGGGCCCTCTTGAGCCGGCGCAGGTATTCCGCACGGTTTCCGATATGGTGCAGGGTGTTGCAGATAAAAATGAGGTCACAGCTTCCGGGAGGCAAGCGAGAGTCATCTGCAGTTGCGTGTACTATGCCGATGTTCGCCAGATTTTCTCTTTCTGCCAGTCCTGCCAGAATCGCGAGAGCCTCCGTGTCGATATCCACTGCCAGCACCCGGCCGGTGGAGCCTGTCGCCCGGGATAAAGCCAGCGTAAAATAGCCGGTCGAAGAGCCCAGGTCAGCCACTACCTGGCCCTTGGCAAGCTTGAGCGCGCTCACCACGCTGTCCGGAAGCTGCCACCTGTCCCGCCCCTCTGACTCATAGCAGGTGGGACTTCTCCGAACGGTACGATCCTGCCCCTCGGCTGCCGGGACGGATAAAAGAATGGCTGCAAGAAAGGCTGCAGGCAGAGACCGGGAAAATGCAGTTAAATATTTCACGATCCTCCTCCAATCGATATCTCCGGTGCTTTTCTCTTCCAGAATAAATAGACCGGAATGCCCAGTGCCGCAACGACAATGCCCACCAGCGACTCCCCGGGCTCATTGAAAATAACATAGATCATCATCCAAATAGAGATGGCCAGGTACAGGGCAGGGGTTAACGGATAGCCCCACACACGGTAGGGCCGCCCGAGCTGCGGAAACTTGCGCCGCAGAACGAAGACCGCTCCGATTGCCAGGCTCGTAAACAGGCTCAACATGAAACCGCAGTAGATCAGAAGCTGGCTGAAAGTTCCCAGGATCACAAGCGCGGAGGCCCAGATTCCCTGCAGGAGGAGCGCCATGCCCGGAGTCCCGAATTTCGGGCTTGTCCGCGCCGCGATTGAAAGAAAAAGCCTGTCGCGTGCCATGACATAATAGATCCGGGGGGCGATACAGATCATGGCGCTCGTGCAGGCCAGCACGCAGACTGCAATGACCAGCGAGAAATAGCCGCCCGCCCGCTTGCCGATCAGCTTGACTGCAGCCAGCTTGGCCACATCGATCTTGCCTGACATTTGGTCTGCAGGCAGGGCGTAGACAAAGATAATATTGAGCGCCAGGTATAATAAAACAACCACGGCTGTGCCGGCCAACAGAGCCCTGGGCAGGTTCCTGCCGGGGTTTTCGATTTCACCGGCCACATAAGCCGCGGCATTGAAACCGGTATAAGCGTAAAGCACCATGATCAGGGAAACCGCGATTGCGGGAAGCTTTCTGTCAGTCAGGGAGAAAATCCCGCCAGAGGCGGAATTGAAGTGCTGCCAGTCGCCGGCATCAGAATTCAGGGCCAGCAGGATAAAGCTGACGATCAGGGATAGGTTGATCAGGGTAATCGAGAGCTGGAGCCTCCCGCTGACTCTGATCCCGAGATAATGGAGCAGGGTGAGAGCCCAGATAGCTGCAATGGCCGCCAGATGACCCTGGGAGATAGTGGGCGAAAAACCCCACAGATTTAAAAGGGGCTCGTGGCCCTGGGTCGTGAGACCGGGAGCAAAGGGTGTCAGGTGTTCCACAAAGCCGATTGCGGTAAGCGCGATAGGGGCGCTGAAACCTGCGAAAAAAGATATCCAGCCGGAGAGGAAAGCATACAGCGGACCGTAGGCCTTGCGCAGGTAGACATAATCCCCGCCTACATTGGGCAGGCTGGCCCCAAGCTCGCCATAGGTAGCTGCGCCAGCCAGGGCCAGGCCTCCCCCCAGGGCCCACACCCCGAGAAGCAGCAGAGGGGAGCGCAGGTTATCGATCAGGAAGCCGCTGGTGGTGAAAATCCCGGCCCCGATCATATTGGAGACCACAAGGCTTGCTGCCGCCCTGGTTCCAATCCGCCTTTTCGCTTTCGGTTCTTCCACAGCGGCAAGCCTTATCCTTTGGCCGGAAAACTCGACCAGAAATTCATAAAATCAGCTTTGTGCACTCCAGCCTTCCTCACTGAGCAGCCATTCTTTAAGCCACAGCCAGTTTTTGCCCCCGCCGAATCCGGTCAGGCGTCCTCCGGCACCTACCACGCGGTGGCAGGGCACGATAATGGACAGGGGGTTGGAGCGGCAAGCTCCTCCCACAGCCCTGGATGCTTTCGGCCGGCCTATCCGGCGGGCCACCTCGCCGTAGGTCAGGGCCTTCCCGGCAGGGATCCCCGACAGGCAGTTCCAGACCAGGTTTTGAAAGCTCGTTCCGCCAGGATCGAGCCGCCCCCTGAAAGGGCCGGCTGCCGCGGGATTGGCAAAATAACCCTCAAGGTAAGTCAGGGTGTCGCGTAAAAGAGATTCATTTTCAACCATATTTACCGGGCCGAAACGCTTTTCAAGCGCCCTCTGGAGCGATTTGTGAGCCTGGTTTTTATCCTTCAGGGCAAATTCCACGAAACATAGTCCTGAGCCGGAATGGGCTAAAATCAGCGGACCCACGGGACTTTCCAGTTCGGCGAGAGTTATCTGTCGAGTCATTTTTTACTCCTTTCAGAGAGGTCAAATCCTTGATATTCTGCCGGGATTGGGCTAAATTCCGTCCTTCAGGTAAGTTAAACCGGTTCCATACTCGCGCTGAAAGTCCTAGTCTAATACAGTCGAATTATTTTAGAAAGGTTAAAATCAGTGCGCCAGCGTTCCAGCTTTAAGATGAAAGGTCGCCGCATGTCAGGATCAAAATGTTTTGTAACCGGGCTGATCAGCCTGGTTCTGATATTAATGCCGGATCCAGCCCCTGCAGCGGAAAATTCAGGCGCAGAGGTCAAAGTTTACGAGGGTACGATAGAGCTTGACAGCTACGAGTTTTCGGGCCGGGAGCTTGAACCTCCGCTTTTCAAAAGCTCCTCGATCGGCGGCGATTACCCATTGCCCCAGTTCACCGGCCCTTACAAGCCTGGAGGACCGAAACCCGCGACTTACAGGGCGATTTTCCTGGAAAACGAGTATCTCAAACTCACGGTGGTGCCTGATTTCGGCGGGCGCGTCTATTCCCTTTTCGATAAGGTAGCGGGCCGCGAAGTTTTTTACAAGAACGATGTGCTCAAGTTTTCCGGAGTGAATGCAAAAGGGGCCTGGCCTGTAGGCAACATTGAGCTTACGGGACCCCACGACATGCATATGCTCACCATTTACGGCGAACCACTCTGGTTCACCAAGGTGCTGCGTCACCAGGACGGCAGTGCCTCGCTGGTGATGAGCAATATCGATCCTTATTACAGGATGAAAGTAAATTTCACGGCCACGCTGGTTCCAGGGCTGCGGGCAATGGGTCTGAAAATTTTCTGCTACAACACCCGTGACCAGCGCAAGCCTTTCATGTTCTGGGTCAACGGCAGCACGCATGTCACCGAGGGTACCCGGTTTATCTATCCGATGACCCGCACTATCGGGCATACGACAGCCGAGGTGGCTGACTGGCCGTTTTACAACGGCGTGGATTACAGCTGGATAAAGAATAATAAGCATATGCTGGGAGTTTTCGGTATCGATATCTACGACAACTTCCTGGGCGCCTATGATTATAAACTCGACTATGGTACTTTCCGCTTCGCTGACCGCCGGGTGGTCCAGGGCATGAAGACCTGGACCTGGGGCGCCGGCAACTATGCCGGGCGCATTGAACACAACTATACCGATAACGCCGGGGCCTACATTGAAATCCAGAGCGGCCGCTATGTGTGGGACGGCCATTACGAGTGGCTCGATCCGCACAGGGTGGAAGGCTGGAGTGAATGGTGGTTTCCTGTGGCGGGAATCGGCGGGTTTACCACCACCAGCCTGGATCTGGCGCTCAATCTGGAGGTTAAAGCCGACCCAAAGGGCAAGAACTCCTCGGTTAAAATCGGCCTTTCGCCTAACCGCGCCATGCCGAAAGCGAAAATAATAATCAGTGCCGGGTCAGGGGAGATTTTAAACGCCACTGCAGATTTAGCTCCAGGCAAGCCCTTTAACCGGTTGATCGAAAGAATCGCCGCTGACAGTGCGGGTCTGGCCCGGATGAGAGTGACAGTGGCCGATTCCGCGGGCCGGGTGGCGCTCGACTGGCGCCGTCCGGATGAGAACCCGGGCCGCAAGGAGTACACTGGTTTCACCAGAGTCCTGGAAAAGCCGCAGAGAACTCCCGGCCAAATGAGCGTTGAAGAGCTTGTCCTGGATGCGGAAACCAAAATCAAGGAGCTGCATACAGAGTCAGGAGCGTCTCTTTTGCGCGAGGCCCTTTCCAGAGACAGCGGCTATTCGAAGGCCCATCTCGAGCTTGGCATACTGCACTATGAAGAGGGCCGGACAGACAGCGCTGTCGCACATCTCAACCAGGTGATCGACCGTGACCCGTACGCGGACAAAGCTTATTATTACCTGGCGCTGGCCCTGATGGAGACCGGCGACACGCTGAAAGCCGAGCGCAGCCTCTATTACATACCTCCGGTAAGCGCCTGGTTCAGCCAGCGCGAGTATATGCTCGGGCGGATCGCCTGTCATCGCGGGGAGACAGACCAGGCCGAGCGGCATCTTGCCGAGGCGGTCCGCAATAACGGTTATCATCTTTCAGCCCGTAACTTGCTGGCAGTCCTCTATCGCGACCAGGGCCGCAAAGAGGAGGCTAGCGCGCAGATCGCCGTTGTGCGGGAAATCGATCCAACAAACCGCTGGGCACAAGCCGAGAGCTACTTTTTAAGAGGCCGGGACCAGGATCGCCGTGAGCTTTCCTCCTTGCTCGGCGGCCAGAGCCAGGAGGCAGTCGAGCTTTCAATACCCTACCGCCTGCTAGGCAGATTCGATGAGGCGCTGGCGATTCTCTCCCTGGTCGAGGAAGAGAACCATGATCCATTCGGCACTCCGCCGATTTTCTATTATACCAAGGCTTTCTGCCTGAAGGCTTCCGGAAAACAGGAAGAGGCTTCCGTTTATTATAAAAAAGGGCGCCTGGCCTGGGGCAGCCTGGACCGCTTTCCTTTCAGGCCTGAAAGCGTTAAGCCGCTCGCTGAGGCGGTCGCGTTCGACCCTGCAGATGTCACGGCACGTTTCCACCTGGGCTGCCTGCTTTATAGTCTGGGCCGCAAGGATGAAGCGATTTCCCAGTGGGAGAAAGGGGTCGAGGCCGCACCGGATAATTTCAGCCTGCAGCGGACTTTGGGCATGGCTTACCTGGAGGGAGGATACGGCATTGACAAAACAGCCGAACATCTCGAGGCAGCAATCGAGCTTAACCCGGACCATGTGCGCACTTTCACGGATCTGAGCGACCTCTACTCCAGGAGCGGGTATTTCGACCGCCAGCTGGCCCTGCTCAACAAGGCCCTCGAGCGCTCTCCCAAGGATGATTACATTATCGAGGGGCTGATTACCACCAACCTGGTCAAGGGCGACTATGAGCAGGTCGACAGCCTGATTCGCTCGCACGTGTTCGCCCAGCGCCACCGCAGCTATGGCCTGCGCGACAAGTACCGTTACCTGCGCTACGGCTTCGGTTCCAGGGCCTATCTGAGCGGCAAATACAGCGAGGCGCTGCGGCAGTTCGAGCAGGCCCTTTACCCGCCCGGCTCGCTTGGCGCAGATGATTTCCAGTACCAGAGCGCTCCAAGGGTGCATTACTATATCGGCCTGGCTCTGGAGAAAATGGGTAAAACCACAGAAGCGCGAGCTTCATTTGAAAGATGTGTTTCAGGCTGGGAACAGCTCTCAGGCGACAGGGACAGCTGGAACAGCGATAACTTTTACATGGTCCTGGCTCTGGAAAAATTAGGTAAAACTGATCAGGCAGAGAGGCTTCTGGGCTCAATGGAACATTTTGCAGACAGCCAGATGGATAGCAAATACAGCCGCTGGCGTGCAGAGGCAAACTTCCTTCTGGGCCTGGTGAGAAAAAAACAGGGTGACTACGGGCAAGCCCAAAAGTCTTTTGAGACCGCTGTGCAGATTATGCCGGACATGCTCGGGCCCCGTTTCGAGCTGCGCGGTGATGTGGTCGATCCGCTGCCCTCAGAGCTTCGGACAGGGATGCGCTGAGTTCGGGCAGGCCCGGGAACAGAAATAAAGCCGAAGCCTTTTCAATCCATGGTTTCGGCTTTTTTTCTGCAATATGGGGAGATAACTCTTGACATGAAGGATTCTTGCCCTTAGTGAAAGCACAGCAGATAATAATCCTTTCTAGTCCATAGATCATTGTAAGACAGGAGAATGTTTTGAACGCCCGAACTATTTCGGGCAATTCAGGTGTAGGGGCGGGTTTCAAACCCGCCCTCCTGGCTGTGAATAATCGTAACCTTTCAGGCGAATCGAATGACAGTGATAGAGGCTTGTTTTATTCCCGGCCAGTGGTTTCTTTAACAGTCGTAGATCCTGCGCATTAAGGGCGGGTTTGAAACCCGCCCCTACCAATAAAATTATCCGAATCGGTATTATTATAATACGTCACAATATTTATGAAATCTTGCCCTTAGTGAAAGTACAGCAGATAATAATCCTTTCTAGTCCATAGATCATTGGAAGAAAGGAGAATGTCTGCGTAGGAGGGAGTACGTCTCCCGGTGCGGGACAGCACTGGGGGAGGGGGCCGGCCCCCCCCCTCATCCGGGTCCCTGCATAACCCGGCTCCAATTCTCGAACATCATCAGTCCGCAGCAATCAGGCAATATCATTTTCTCAAGCCTCAAAGGAGGAAACCATGGATCGCAGCACCTTTTTCAAGTGCTTTGCTTTCGGCGCAGCTTCCACTGCAGCAGGTTTCAAAAGGGGACTTGGGGCCGGATCGCCGGCTGATAGTCCCAGAGGAAAGCTCGGCTCGAACCTTGTTTTTACCGAGAGCGGCACCGGGGGCGTACGCCGGCTGAGCAGCGAAAAGAATTTTACGGTTTATCAGGCTTCCCTGACACCCGCTTACCGCGTGAAGCCTGGAGAGCTGGTGCTCTTTGAATGCCAGCACGGTCTGCCCGGCCAGGTGACTCGGGATGGGACTTTCCGGAAACCTGGGAAAGATGACAAAGTGAACCCGCAGACAGGTCCTGTTTATGTCGAGAGTATCGAGCCCGGGGACGCCCTGGCGATCGACATACTGGAGATCAAGGTCGGGGATTGGGGCTATGCCGGAGGGCGGATATTCGAGCTGGTTGACGGGTACGCCGTATTCGATGACAGCCTCAGTCTGCCCCTCAAGCCCATGATCGGAGGGCTGGGTATCGCTCCGGCAGAGGGCGAGATGGACACCAAGACCCCGAAAGAAACCGGTGGAAACATGGATTGCAAAGAGGTGCGGGCAGGAAGCACCGTGGTTTTTACGGCCCAGGTCGCAGGGGCCCTGGTCGGTATGGGGGATTTTCACGCCCTGCAGGGTGACGGCGAGATAGCGGGCCAGGGCATCGAGACCGATGCCGA
>DATKXY010000269.1:0-43532 GCA_035528795.1 archaeon
AACGGAGAGACGGGGAAACGGAGAGACGGGGAAACGGAGAGACGGGGAAACGGAGAGACGGGGAAACGGAGAGACGGGGAAACGGAGAGACGGGGAAACGGAGAGACGGAGAAACGGGGAGACGGAGAAACGGGGAGACGGAGAAACGGGGAGACGGAGAAACGGGGAGACGGAGAAACGGGGAGACGGAGAAACGGAGAAACGGGGAGACGGAGAAACGGGGAGACGGGGAAACGGAGAAACGGAGAAACGGAGAAACGGAGAGTAAAACAAATTCAAATATTAATGTCTTTATCACATTTTGCCTTTGCCACTTTGGGCGTCTTTGCCCCCTTTACCGCTTTTGCTTGAATTACCGGGGAATTTTCATCCTTCGTTGTAGCCGCAAACGGGCATGAGAGTTTATTACAAATACAAACCGCCATGGTTTTCTCTACTGTAATCCTTAAATCCACTCCGTGGAAAAATTTTTTCGCTCTCTGGGCGGTTGGCCTGGTGATATTGCACATTTTGGCTGCCGTCTCAGGGAGCGGCCTTTTGTGGGGAGTGGATTTCTGGTCGTATCTACCGCCGCTATGGGCTTATCTCCTGGCTGGCCTGGGTCTTGTGGCTTCTGTCCCATCCGTAGGGCAGGCTGCCTTTTCTTTTCTATCCCCTAAACTCGAAAGATTATTCCGTTTTTTTGAGGGAAGAAAATCGTATCTGGGCGCCTTGTTGATCTCAGCGGCTGCGGGATTGTTGTTCTGGATCTTCCGCTGCCGGATACACCTTCTGGGAGACGGGCAGTTATTGATACGAAACCTGGATAATGGGATTAAAGTCTCGGAAAACGAGCCTCTTTCACTTTATCTCAATTGGTTGGTGCTTAAATTATTCTCATTTCTAAACAACATGTCTGACGCTCGGGAAGCTTTCCAGATTACCAGCCTGGTCAGTGGAATTATTTTCATTTTTGTGGTTTTCTGGCTGGCCCGCCGGATGGGGAGAACATTATTCGAAAGGGTCCTGATTTTTATAGTCCTAATTACACTGGGCATTGTGGAGCTTTTTTTCGGTTATGTGGAGACTTATCCTCCGTTGAATGCCGCGGTAATATTTTACATTTTTCTGGCAGTGCGAATGCTCCAGGACAAAGGTGCTTTATTCTGGCCTGCATCGGCTTTCTTGCTCAGTGTACTGATGCACTTGTCCGCTATGGTAATGTTTCCCTCGTTAGTTTTTCTTGGCCTCGAATGGTTGAAGTACCAAAAAGAGAACAGGTATGGAAAAGTATTAAAGCTGGTTGTAAACATATTTGGACCGGGTGCTATGATAGGCTTGCTTATGTATGCGATCGGGATGGATCTTGGAGTGCTTTTTAGTTCAGATAAAAGTATCGCAAATATAATTATACCTCTTGTCGAGGAAGGATCCAAAGAATTCAACTACCACGTGATGAGTATCGCACATCTCACAGATCTGTCCAACCTTGTTCTTCTGCTTGCGCCTTTCATGGTTCCCTTGTGCTCCTTACTCATCTGGCGCATGAAATATCTCTCGAGAGTAGAGTGGTTCCTTCTTGTGGTTTCCGTTTTTTCATTGGGGTTTGTCGTCATCTTTAATCCCGATCTGGGATTCCAGAGAGATTGGGACATATTCGCCTATGCCTTTATCGCCCCCACTCTGCTTGGGTTGAGCCTTTTTATCGAGCAGGCGAAAGAGGATATGAGGTTCGCACGCTATGCTGCGGTTCTGATGGTAGTTGTCGGCGGGATACACGTGGTGCCCTGGATCCTGGTCAATGCGGATGAAAAAATGTCTCTTGCCAGGTACGAACATATTTTATCGGGCGGATCTTTGCATTCTGTTCACGCACGCGCTTTTGCCTATGAGGAAGCGGCGATTTATTACCGCGACCGCAAGCTTTTCGAACAGGCCGAAAGTCACCTGAAGAAAGCTCTAGTTATCGATAAGGATTTTTACCGTCTCTACTTGAGCCTGGCCTATATCTACAAAACTCAGGGTAAATATGATGAAGCGATGGAGTACTATAAAACTGCGGTCCTACTGGAACCCTGGTCCATAAATGCTAATTTCAATTTTGCCTTATTTTTATATGATATGAATTTAATAAAGGAGTCTCTTAATTACTTTTTAAAGGTAATCGAGATCGCGCCCGGGCATCTGTCTGCCCATGAATACCTGGGCTCCGTTTATATCAGGCTCGGAGAATATAGACAGGCGATGGAGTCTTATCGCCGGATTCTCGAAGACGATCCTGCTAATGAGAATGCTGATTATAATCTAAAAAATCTCAAGCTTCTTCTTGAATTGAATCCTGAATCAAGTGTCGTAGATTCTATCCCATAGTAGAAATATAATATCCTGACTTGCGGGAAATCTGTTCCATGATCCTGAAACCTGCCTTGCTCAAGACGTTTTTCGCTTTCTGGGCGATTGGCCTGGTGCTATTGCACCTTCTGGCTGCCGTCTCAGGGAGCGGCCTTTTGTGGGGAGTGGATTTCTGGTCGTATTTCCCGCCGCTGTGGGCTTATCTCCTGGCTGGCCTGGGTCTTGTGGCTTCTGTCCCATCCCTGGCGCAGGCTGCCTTTTCTTTTCTATCCCCTGAACTCGAAAGATTTTTCCGTTTTTTTGAGGGGCGGAAGGCGTATCTGGGTGCCCTGTCGATCTCAGCGGCTGCGGGATTGTCGTTCTGGATCTTCCGCTGCCGGATACACCTGCTGGGTGACGGGCAGTGGTGGATCAGGAACCTTGAGCTGAATTTAAAGTTCTGGAAAAACGAGCCTCTTTCCCTGTATCTCAATTGGCTGGTGTATAAAACCGGCGCTCTTTTTCCTGGGTTTACAGCCCGGGAGGCTTTCCAGATTACAAGTGTCTGCAGCGGAGTGGTTTTCGTCTTTATCCTTTTCTGGCTGGCTCGCCGGATAGGCAGGGGTTTTGCGGAGAGGGTATTGGTTTTTGCGGGTTTAATCACCTTGGGCACTGTAGAGCTTTTTTTCGGTTATGTGGAAACCTATCCCCTGTTGAATGCCGCGGTGATCGCTTATCTCTTTCTGACAGTGCGGATGCTCCAGGGCCGTGGGGGACTGTTCTGGGTGGTGTCTGTTTTCTGGCTCAGTGTAATGATGCATTTGTCTGTGATAGTTATGTTTCCCTCGCTGGTTTACCTTTACTTCGACTGGTGGAAGGGCTCAAAGGAGGTGTTTGCAGAGAAAGTTAAAAAGCTGCTTGTATTTCTGTTTGGGCCGGTTGCGGTGGTAGGTTTGCTGATGTATGCAATGGGGTTTGATCTAAGCGTGCTTTTCAGCCCGAAGGAAGGGATTTCCAACATATTAATACCCTTGGTGGGGGAGGAATCGAGATATTTCAACTACCGCTTGTTCAGTATGGCCCACTTTGCGGCTCTGGCTAACCTTTTGCTTCTTGTCTCGCCTTTCATGGTTCCATTTTGTTTTCTGCCTGTCAGGTGTTGGAAAAACCTTTCGCGAGTTCAGTCGTTTCTGCTGGTGGTTTCAGTTTTTTCTTTGGTCTTTGTGTTTTTCTTTAATTCGGAGCTCGGTTTCCCGCGGGATTGGGACATATTCGCCTATGCCTTTATCGCCCCCACTTTGCTGGGTTTGAGCCTTTTTATCGAGCATTCGAAAGGGGATATCAGGTTCACACATTATGCTGCGGTTCTGGCAGTGGTTGTCGGCGGGATACACATGGTGCCTTGGGTTTTGGTCAATGCGGATGAAGAGCTGTCTTTGGCAAGGTATGAGCGCATTTTGTCGGGCGGATCTTTGCATTCGGTTCATGCGCGCGCTTTTGGCCATGAGGAAGTAGCGATTTATTACCGTGAGCGTGAGCTTTATGCACAGGCGGAAAGTCATTTCAGAAAAGCGATAGAGGCTGACAGCAGCTCTTACCGTCTCTATACCGGTTTGGCCGGTGCATACCAGGGCCAGGGGAAACTGGAGGATGTCCGGGCGGCCCTTAAGCACGCAGTCAAGCTGGAACCGGAGAATTTAATGGCGAATTACAATTTCGCCCTTTTCCTTCACGAAACAGATTCATTGGATCAATCCCTCCATTATTTCAGAAAAGTAATCGAGATCAAGCCCGATTATATACCCGCTCTTCTTTACCTGGGGCTTATTTATTTAAAACTTGAAGATTACAGTCAGGCGCTGGATCATTATCAACGGGTTCTCCAGCTCGACCCCGACAATAAATATGCAGTAAAAAATCTAAAGATACTTTTAAAGAGGCTTAAAGAATTAAGCGCCAGGGGGGATTCCTTGCAGTAAGCGGGATTTATTGCCAGGAGGCCGGTCCTGTGGGCTTGGGTTCCTTTTCAAAAGCCAACCGGGAGAGAGTGAAAAAGATTTTTTCGATTTGATGTCTTAAATTGCTGTGGTGTATTTGCCGTTCGCTTGGAAAGTCCCTCCGGTTTATCATTTTTTACGGACCCTACGGCCTTGATTGCCGCATTTGTGCTGAAAAAGTAAAAATTCAAACAACATATTCTTGACGTGGGGGCAAAAGATTATTAGTATATATAGAAATTATGCAAGATATGTATGGCAATTGCATTTCTTCTCATTTGTCTTAATCAAAGACCCGCTCAATGAATCTGAAATCCATTGACATACTAGGTTTCAAATCTTTCGCCAACCGGATGAAGCTGGAATTTCCCGAGGGAATCACCGGCATAGTGGGGCCTAACGGCTGCGGCAAGACAAACATCATCGAGGCTGTCCGCTGGGTCCTGGGCGAGCAGAACATCCGCACCTTGCGCGGCGAGAGAATGGAAGAGGTGATTTTTAACGGTACTGCAGAGCGCAAACCAGTGGGCATGGCTGAGGTAAGACTCTCTTTTCTCGATCCCGAGCACCGGATGGGGCTGGAGGTTGATGAGTTCGTTATCGGCCGGCAGGTATTCCGCAGCGGGGAGAGCAACTATTATATCAATGGCAAGGTTTGCCGGCTTAAAGACATCCAGGACCTTTTCATGGATACCGGCATGGGCAGCAACGCCTATTCGATGATCGAGCAGCGGATGGTGGAGGCTGTCCTGAGCGACAAGGCCGAGGAGCGCCGTTTTCTTTTCGAGGAAGCGGCCGGGATTATGAAATACAAGCTGCGGCGCAAATACGCGCTGCGCAAGCTTGAGGCCACAGAGGGAGACCTTCAGCGCATAAATGACATCGTGGGTGAGGTGCAGCGTACTGTAGGCTCGTTGAGCCGCCAGGTAACAAAGGCCCGCCGCTTCCAGAAACTGCGCGAGAAACTCCGCCGTGTGGCTGTCACTCTGGCGCGGGAAGAACTCGCCCGGCTCGAAAATGCCGAGGAATCCATGCTCTCGCGTCTCACAGAACTCAAAAGCGAGCTGGTCCGGATAACTGCTCAACAGGACACACAGGCAGCTTCCGGCGAAGAGATCCGCACCAGGATCAATGACTGTCAACGGGGCGCAGATGAGCTTTTCAACCGCCTGGAGCTGGTAAATGGCGCTATCCGCCGGGCCGAGGATGAGCTCACAGTCAGCAAAGAGAAAAAGGCCCACGGCAAAGAATGGATTGCCTCAAGTACCGAAAGGCTTGAGAACCGGAAAATTGGTATTGTCCAAAGGCAGGAAGAACTCAAGAATTACGCGCAGCAGGTCGAGGATTTGCGCTCCGGGGCAGCAGAGAGTGAGAGGGACTACTCCTCAGCAGGCAAAACGGCCGCGGAGAAAAAATCTATTGTCGAGCAGGCCCGGGCCGCGATTGTCTCTGCCCAGGCCACGCGCGAGGAACTGGTCGGGAGGGTGTTCTCTTTTAACAGCAAGGCGGAAACATTTGAGAATTCGGCTGCCTCACAGAAAAAGCGGGCCGCTGAGCTTGAGGCGCTGGGTGCAAAGTTCGGGGAAAGTCTTGCGGCGGTTGGAGAGGAACTCTCAGGTCTGGCAGAAAATTTGAATACCCGGCAAATGGAGCGCGAGAATCTGGCGGTTTCTCTCGAGGAACAGGTCGAACTTCTTTCCAATGCCCGGCTGCGGTACGAGGGACTCAAAGAGCAGTTGGCCCGAGCCCGGATCGAGAGGGATGGACTGATTGGCGAGAAACAGCTTCTCGACCGTCTGCAAAGGGAAATGGAAGGTTTCGGGGAAGGCGTGCGCTCGCTGTTTCTCGAAAAGCAGCGCAGTGACGGGCTCGAGGCTGTGGCTGCCGAGGTCTTTACTGCCGAGAGGCGTTTCGAGCGCGCTGTGGAAGCCGCTCTGGGCATGCGTATCCAGAGCGTGATCACCCGGGACACCGGGTCAATGCTCGAGGCTATCGCGCGCTTGAAAAAAAGCGGCACTGGCAGCGCTACATTTATCTCCCGCGACATGGTGAACGGATACGGGATCCAGAACAAGAAAATAGAAGAGCCTGTACTGGCCTACTGCGATGAAGTGGTGGTCTGCGAAAAAGAGTATGAATTCCTGCGCCAGCTCCTTTTTTCCGGCGTGGCTATAGTGGAAGACCTCGAAACCGCAATCGAACTGCAGAAAAAAACCAAGCGCCCGCTGCACCTGGTGACCCTGACCGGGGAAACCCTTTACCAGTATGCAGTTTCAGGGGGGTCGGAAACAGACAAGGATTCAGGCGCTACGCTGCTCAAAAGGCGCCGCCGGGTAAAAGAGATCGCTTCGGGAATCCAGGATTTGTCTTCCCGGATCGAGGGGCTGGAAAAGGAAATCAGTGAAGCCTGGGAACAGGTCGAGCAGCTTGAAAGAGAGAACAGGGACAGCCAGGATGAGCTCAGCAGGGTGGAGGAAGACTTGGAAAGCTTGCGCGCCGAAAAAACCAGGCTTTCCCTTGAGCGCGACAGCTTGCTCAGCAGGCAGAAGACTGCCCGGGACGAGGCCGCAGAGGCAAGCGCCAGGTGCGAAGAGCTTGCCGCCCAGCGGGATGAGGTGGTCGCCGCGGTTGTCGAAGCGCGCGAGAGACTTACCGAGTGCGAATCGCAAATCGCCCGGACCCGGGCGCTCCTGAGCGCCCGCGAGGAGGAGGCAATGGCCTCGGCCCGGGTTCTGCAGGAGGTTTCCCTGAGGCTCACAGAGCAAAAGGCGCGCCTGAGCGAGCTTGAAAAAAGTTTCTCGCTCATGGAGCGTGAGTGCGCAAATGTCACGGCAGAGGCCGAAAGACTCGCTCTGGAGATAGAGGAAAGAAAAGCGGGCCTTGTGATGCTGGATAAGCGGGAGAAAGAGGTCCGGGCCGGATTGGAAGAGTCTTTTAAAGAGCGCAGGGAACTGCTGGCCCGAAAGGGCAAGTA
The DNA here is from genome assembly GCA_035528795.1 of archaeon. Taxonomy (GTDB): domain Bacteria; phylum Gemmatimonadota; class Glassbacteria; order GWA2-58-10; family GWA2-58-10; genus DATKXY01. The sequence goes on from DATKXY010000269.1 coordinate 7,282, forward strand.
TGAAGAGGAGCTGTCCGAGCTCCAGGGAACTTTAGCAGTGATCGAGGAATCTCTGCGCGATATCAGAAAGAAAAGAGAGACTGCAACTGAAGCGCGCCACGAGATCGAGCTGGAACTCGAAAGAATCTCCGCCCGGAGAGGACTGGTCGTGCAGCAGGTGGCCGACAACTATGAGATAGACATCTCTGCGCTCGATGATGATTTTCCCTTTTTCCCCAGTGAGGAGGAGCGGCAAAAGGGTGAGGAGGCGGATACCGCTCTGGTTGAAGAGCTCCAGGCACAGATTCGCAGGCTCGGCCCGGTAAATGTCCTGGCTTTGGAAGAATACGACAGGGAAAAGGAGCGGCTTGACTTTTTGAAACAACAGCGGGACGACCTGAACGATGCCCGGGAGAGCCTTCTGCACCTGATCGATGAAATCAACAAGACTGCCCGCCAGCGTTTTCTGGGCACCTTTGCCAAGGTTCAGGACAATTTCCAGAATATATTCAGCTCGCTCTTCGAGGGGGGCCAGGCGCATGTGAGCCTGGTCGATGAGGATAACCCCCTGGAAAGCCCGATCGAGGTGAGCGCCAGGCCGAGAGGCAAAAAAATGCTCGGCCTGAACCTTCTCTCCGGCGGAGAAAAAGCGCTCACCGCTCTGGCGCTTCTTTTCGCCATCTATTCGGTCAAGCCTTCGCCTTTCTGTATTCTCGACGAGGTCGATGCTCCGCTGGATGACGCCAATATAGACCGCTTCCTCTCGATTATCCACACATTTTCACAGAATACCCAGTTTGTGATTGTCACCCATAACAAGCGCACTATGGAAGCGGCCCACTGCCTCTATGGAGTGACCATGGAGGAACCCGGAGTGTCCAAGGTAGTTTCCGTGCGGCTGGACCAGGTCGAGGAGGACGGGGAGATAAGGTATGATGAGGTGGAGAAAAAAGCCGGCTGAAAACTGAGTGTATCTGTGAGAGATGATGCGGGCCGGCATCTTGTTCCGGATTTTTACATTTCGAACACGCTCTCCATCACCTGGAGAGCGAACCTCGCGGACACAGTCGCCCGACCGCCGCCCATCTCGATTCCAACCTCTACAGCCTCTAAAACCTCCTGCATCAAAGCCCCGGCCCGGGCAGCTTGTTCGATATGCCACTGCATACAGGACTCGCAGTCTGTAACAACTGAAATTCCTATTGCAATCAGCTCCTTGTTTTTCTTGCTCACGGCCCCTTCAGCGAAATCAGCTTTCTCCATTTGAAGGAATGCCTCGTAAACTTTTGATTTGAGCTTTAACAGCTTGTGGTGAGAGGCTTTCCTTTTTTGGGAGATCTCCTTTAGTTTGTCCACAATTTATCTCCTCTTGAAATACGGACGAACTGGATAAACATAATAGCATGGGCTCTGTAACTGAGCCGTTCTATTGCCGCATTCATACCGCCTTTAATCATCTGAAAGCGCTATAAATGTTACCCTGCAGAGGCAACCGCCGGGTTACCCCTGTATGGTCTGCAAGTCCCCCTCGTTTCCCCTTTTTCAAAGGGGGAGGGTATATCATGCAATCTTCATCTATTGTAACTGATTAAAAGACAACATCTTAATTCCCTCCTTTTGTAAAGGGGGCAGGGGGGGATTTTTACCTCCGCTGGTAATTCAGTCGAAGAATCCTCCGTTTTTTAATGAATCCATTTCCAGGACAGCACTCTAGCCCGGATTATGCGGGAATCAGGTATAACAAGTGTTTTCCCGCAGGCCGGGGGTGGCGGGCGCATGAAATGCGCACCGCTGTGCCCCCGGCACAGCGGTCTGTGCGACTTTAGTCGCACAGCCGCCACCCCTCCCTCCGCCGGCTGAGAAAGCACTTGTCTATCACCCCCTCCCATGCCCAATATGCATTTAATGAATAATCCGTGCAAGAAAGAAGGAGTAATTTACCAGGCCCAACTTCCCGAATCGGGACTTAATCTTTTAAACTTAAGGTCAAGGCACGCCTCATTCTCTCTCTTGACTCCCTCCGGACAAATGCCCCTTAAAAATACCCTTTCAGGGGATGAGCTGTTCGTTTGCCTTGCCCCTTTTTAAGGTGAATGTTAGTATATCTATTAGCGCGGGATTCATTTTTCACCCTTGGGGAGTTTTCAATGGCCAGGGATATTATTGGTTTTTTATTGATTGCGATTTTTCTGGGTTTGCTTTTCTGGTGGCCGCAAAGTGACTGGCGCGCCTGGCAGAAAAAGTATCAATTCTCCAGGGCCGATAGAACCGCAGTATCAGACGAGGGGATTGCCGGGAGCAAAATGGAGACGCTCGACAGCACGGGTCTTGATAGTCTTTACAGATTGGTCACTGACAGTGAATTTCAGGTGCGGCTCGACAGGCTCGCTGATTCCCTGATGGCGTTGAAACTCGAGCTCGCTGGATATGACTGGCTTCTGCTCTCTGCGCGCCAGGCTGCCCGGGGCGTCTCCCTGCAGGATGAAAGCAATCTCTCTAACATTTATTTCTCCGCTGCCAGGAGCGTTGCCGGAATTGAGAAAGGGGCGAATGAAATCCACGAGGAAGTCGATTCCCTGCGCCGTGAGCTCCTTCTGGCCAGATGGCTCAAGGAGTCCGGCGGCAGCCGTCAGGGCGAGAGCATCTCTCGTACCCGCTGGCTCAGTCCCGCGAGGGTGCCGGTAAGGGAGGCCTGCACGAGCTGTCATCAGCAGATTGGCGCCCGGCGTGTGATGCTCAAGCCGGATGAGGACCGGAAGAGCTATCCGAAAGAGATGCTCGAGCATCCTCCGGGTGATTTCGGCTGCACTGTTTGCCACTGCGGAATCGGCGGGGAGCTCTCTTTCGAGAAAGCCCACGGGCCCGATAATCTGGGACGTCCATTCCGGAAAGGGATGCTGGCCTTTCGTTCCTGCGGAATTTGCCATGCCAAACGTTTCCCCATGAAATATTCCAAGGCTTCGTTTGACTGGCCGGAAAGCTGCCAGAAATGCCATGAAATCAGCCGGCTGGCTTTAGCTGCCGATTCTTCCCTGTTTTCTTCCGCCTGGTTCACGGTGGATGAGTTCAAGGTTCGCTCATGGCTGCTCAGGCACTGGAGCAAAGAAACCGGCAGTATACCCCCGAGGGAGAGTGTTGAAGAGGTGGTTGCGTTTCTGGTCTCCGGGAGCCTGGACAATGCGGACTCAGGAAAGGCTGTACATGGGGATTTAAAGCGGCAGTTCGGGGAGACTAAAGCCTTGCGCTGTCCGGTATGCGGCCGCACTTTCAAATTTGTCGGCGGCTTGGTGGACTTTGTCTGTCCGGTGGATGGTTCGAAACTTCAGCCCCTGGTGGACAATTGATACATTGTACTGCCTGCCGCCTGGAACTTCGGGTGAGAGATTTCCGCGAGGGCCGGACAATCGGGGATTGCTATCCGCTTTGCTCGGTATGTGCGCAAAAGTTGAGCGGCAGCCCGGCCCCCAGCCGTCAGACTCTCCTCCGGCTGCTCTATGCCGCCGGAAGGAGTATTTCAGGCTGTAATGCGTGCGGCTCCAATGAAGAGCTCGAAATCCATTTTATCAAGCCGCTTGCCGGAAACGGTACTGTCCAGAGCTCCAATTTGCTTCTCCTCTGCCGCGGCTGCCACGATAAAATACACCAGGGGGCCCGCATTCTCGGTCATGGAGTCGGAGTTATCAAAAAGGCAAAGAAAAAGAAGGATTCGCCATGACAGGACAGAGCGACCGCGCCTTGCGCGAAGCTATTCTGAACCGGCTTTACCAGGCGTTCCTGGAGGAGGGGCTGTACCGCGGAGTAGTGAGCAAAAAAACTATCTCTCTCGAGTTTGAAGCTCAGGGAGTCCTCCTGGAACGCAACCTCGAGTACCTGCTCGATCGCGGATTTATCCGCATGCATAAGATAGAAGATCTGATCTCGATTACCACCGAGGGTATTGACTGGATCGAGACAGGGGTGTCCGCCACTCGTTCCGGGATCGCCGCCTCGCTCGGGAGCATAGAGCAGCTTTTGCAATCGATCCTGAAGGCGCTTGGGGATAAAAAGGAAAGCTGAAACCTGCTTTTTCGTTTTTTAATGTCTGAAGGGCTTGACACGCACTTCGAATTTAATTAATTTCCGGCTTCTTTCAGCGAAAGGTCTCAGCCTGAGGGGTCAGTGCCGCCTGCTGCAAGCCGGTTTTAATTTTTATAATTTGTCCAGGCGCATCGGACGGCTTGAGGATTTTAAAAAAAATATCATTTACTAGAACATTTTGAGGTGGAATGATGGAAAAGATCAAAGTCGGGGTGCTCGGGGCCACCGGCACAGTAGGCCAGCGTTTTATCTGCCTTCTTGAGAACCATCCCTATTTCGAGCTGGCCGAGGTGGCCGCCAGCGAGCGTTCGAGTGGAAAAACTTTTACCGAGGCCGTTGCCGGGCGCTGGAAAGTGAGTTCCGATATCCCGGAGAAGGCGAAAAAACTGATCGTTCGAGATGTTAAGCCGGATCTTGATTGCCAGGTGGTTTTTTCAGCCATGGATGCCTCGGTCGCCGGTCCGCTGGAGGAGGAGTTCGCCGCGGCGGGTTACTATGTTTTTTCGAATGCGCGCAACCACCGCTATGATCCTGATGTGCCGATTCTCCTGCCCGAGATCAACGCCGAGCATGTGGAAGTTATCGAGCACCAGCGCAGGAACAGGGGCTGGAAGGGCTTTATCGTGACCAATTCGAACTGCTCGGCCATGGGGCTGGTGATTCCTTTAAAGCCCCTCGATAATCATTTCGGTCTGGAAGAGGTGAATGTGGTGACCATGCAGGCGATCTCAGGCGCAGGCTATCCCGGGGTGAGCTCGCTCGATATCATCGATAATGTTATTCCCTATATCGGCGGTGAAGAGCCCAAAATGGAGCGCGAGCCGTTGAAGATGCTGGGCCGGCTGGAGGATGGCAAAAGGTTTGTCGACGCCGGTTTCAAGATCAGCGCCCAGTGCAACCGGGTTTTCGTGCTCGACGGCCACCTGGAGTGCACTAATGTCTCGCTCAGGAAAAAGCCGACTGTGGAGGAGTTCACCGAGGTGCTTCGCACCTTCCGCGGCCGTCCGCAGGAGCTGAATCTCCCCTCGGCCCCTGAGCGACCGATCATCGTGCGCACAGAGGAAGACCGCCCGCAGCCCCGTTTCGACAGGGATCACGGTTGCGGCATGAGTGTCACAGTTGGCCGCATCCGGCCCTGCAACATTTTCGATTTCAAGTTCATTATCCTGAGCCACAACACCGTGCGCGGGGCTGCCGGAGCTTCAGTCTTGAACGCTGAGTTTCTCAAGGCGGAGGGATATTTTTAACATTTTGGAAAGGTTTGCCTGACAGGCAAGAAATTAAAGCCCGGCCAAAGGGACCCGAGTTCCCTGGCCGGGCTTTTTTTTGATTAAGCTCAAGCCTCCTCGTAGATCTCCCTCCGGTCGAGGTTCTTCCAGTGCCCGCGGCGGAAGCGGGTATAGTGCACACTGCCGGCCAGGGCCAGGTAAACCAACAGGAAGCTCCAGAGCACCAGGAAGTTCGAGCCCACAAACTTGGCCACCAGAAATATTCCCGGCATAAAAAAGAGCAGGTCCAGAAACAGGGCCACTTTCAGAAAATATCTCGTGTCCCCTGCGCCGCGCAGGGACTGTCTCAGGCAGTAGACAAAAGCCACCAGGAAATTGTAGGCCATGAAAAAAATGAGGATCAGTTTGCCCCTGGAGAGGATCAGCTCGAAAGGCACATTGTCCGGTCCTGCTATCCTGGGTCGGAAAATGGCGAAAAGCCTGTCCGGAAAAAACAGATATACCAGGGCGATCAATGAGGCCATCAGCAGCAGGATTTTCAGCACCAGCCAGGTCACTTTTTCGGCCTCGCCGTATTTGCCTGCGCCCACAGCCTGGGCCAGAAGTGTGGTGGCGGCCAGGGACAGGCCATGAATGTAAAGGGTGAGCAGATCGTTGATCGACCAGGCGATATTGTTGGCAGCCAGTGACTCCGGCAGGGTGCGTCCCATAAACATGAAGAACAGGGCCAGTGAGAAATAATAAGTCACATCGTGCGAGCCGGAAGCCGATCCGATCCGCAGGAGCCGCTTGATAAACCTGGGGCGCAGGCGCCAGGTCCCACGGGTTTCGTATTCCGGCTGATAAGCCTTGCGCAGGAACCGGGCGAGCATGATGGCCGGGGGCAGGGTCGAGGCGATGGCAGTGGCCAGCCCGGCGCCGAGAATGCCCAGGCGGGGAAAGCCGAGATGCCCGAAAATCAGAATCCAGTCCAGGCCGATATTGACCAGGTTGCCGATAATATTGGCTGTCATGGTGATATGGGTCAGGCCCCGACCTGTAAAAAAGGCGGCCAGCACGTTATTCGAAAGCGGCATCAGCGAGGCCAGCATAATTACCGTGTAGTAAGTCCGCTCCAGCGAGGCTATCTCCGGACGGTGGCCGAAAGCGCTGAAAATCCCCCGGCCCAGGGGAATAACACAGAGAAGCACGAGATACGAGCCGAGAACGAAATAGATCCCCTGCCAGACAGCCGCCGCGCACATTTTCTTGTTCCCGGCCCCGTGATACTGGGCCACGAAAACATTGATAAAGCTTGAAATAGCATAGAAAAAAGTCATGCACGCAGAATAGAGAAAAGTGGCCGGCCACACAGCGGAGATCTCATCTGTCCCATACCAGGAAAGAAACATCCGGTCGCAGAACAGCATGAAAATAACAGAGCCGGAGTTGAAAATCAGCGGCAGGGCGATACGGAAAAGCCGCCGGCCCAGGCTGCCGGAAAGCGGGTCCGTTTCGGATGGGAGGGCTGGATAGAAAGTTTTAGGGTATTCCTGCATGGAGATTGATATCTTATACTGTTTTTATTACAGAAATAGAGCCATTTAAAAATCCAGGGCAGGTTATCAAATCCCTCTGGAGTCACCCTTTGCCAAAGAAGGAGGCTCCTTCCCCCCTACATGAAGTGGGAGGCTCATCTCCCCCCTTTGCCTAAAGGGGGGTCGGGGGGGGATTTCATCAGAACAATGCCCTTTGAATCCTCTATGGTTGTCGTAAAAGCTTATTAATCCCTGATTTATCAGCAGGATCAGGAAATTTAACACGACACAAAAACGCCCAATCCGCACATAGTCGGCGGGTCGGGCAAGTCCTCTCTTTTCAGACAGCTCGATCAGGGCTTGAATTTAATAGCTTTGTCCGGTATGGGCAATACCTCAAACAGTACGCCGGCATCACGGAAGAGTTCCGGGGAGTTCGGGTCCGAGTATTCGGTGAAAGAAACGAAGCGCTTGATACCGGCGTTTACGATCATCTTGGCGCAAATGAGGCACGGCGCATGGGTACAGTACATTGTGGAATCAGCGATTGACACCCCGTGAAGTCCGGCCTGGATGATCGCGTTCTGCTCGGCGTGGATTGCCCGGCAGATCTCATGCCTGGTGCCGGATTCGATTCCCAGCTCATCGCGCAGGCAGCCCAGTTCGAGGCAGTCCTTGATCCCGCTGGCCGCCCCGTTATAGCCGGTAGAGAGCACCCTTTTATCCCGCACGAGGACCGCTCCGACATGGTGGCGCCTGCAGGTGGAGCGCTCGGCAACCAGCATGGCCATCTTGAGAAAATAGTTATCCCAGCTCGGCCGGCTCACAAGAGTTCCTCCACTTTTGCGTAAAGCTCCTCGAGAGTGCCGTCGTTCACGATAACCCGCTCGCTCATCCGGAAACACCTGTCGAGCTGCTGTTCGTTTTCGCTGCCTTCGATCTCCGCTTTTTCCTGAGAGATAAAGTCTTCAAGCGTGGCCGCGTCATCCGTACGCCCGCGGGCCCGGGCCCTCTGGTAGCGCAGCCCGGCCGGGGCATCCACTCCCACCAGAATAAAATCCTTTCTTCTGCGCAGCGCTTCCACTTCCCCTGGATTGCGAATCGAGACCACCACCGCGTTCTGCTCGTCTCTGAGCGATTCAAGCGCTATCTCGGCCAGAGCGCCGGGGCCTTTCTCCAGCCGCAGAGCGTTCCCGGCCTCGATCAGGTTTTCCCTGGTGACCGGCAGGCCGCGAATCTTTAGCTCCTCGCGCAAGACATCCGAGAGGCTGAAATAGCTGAATCCGTGGCGCTGGCAGAGGAAGCGGGCCACCTCATCCTTGCCGGCGGCGTTGCGTGAAGTGAGTCCGATCAGCAAAAAAACCTCTAAACAGATTACCCGGTTGTCAGGAGATGAAATCTAAAATCCGTAATTCAGGATTCAGAATGGCATTGAATAAATCTGCCGGGGTTTTCCGGCTCCCGTGTCCTGGCTCTTTTCAATCAAGCATGAAATGGAGCAGGCGGATAACAGTGCTTCGCATTTCATGGCGCGGCACGACCATATCGAGAATGCCGTGTTCGAGCAGGAACTCGGAGCGCTGGAACCCCTCGGGAAGGTCCTGGCGGATAGTTTGCTTGATAACGCGCGGGCCCGCAAAACCGATCAGAGCGCCGGGTTCGGCAATATTTACATCCCCGAGCATGGAGAAGCTGGCGGTGACTCCGCCGGTGGTCGGATTCAGCAGGATCGAAATGTAAGGCAGCCCTTCCTCGTGCATCCGGCCCAGATAGGCGCTCGTTTTCGCCATCTGCATCAGGGAAAAAATGCCCTCCATCATTCTGGCCCCGCCGCTGCGTGAGACAATAATCAGGCCCTGATGGTTATCAAGAGCCCGGCGTGCGGCCCTGGCGATTTTCTCCCCCACCACCGAACCCATGCTGCCGCCGATAAAACCGAAATCCATCAGCCCGACCTGTATTTTGATCCCCTCAATCTCGCCCTCCCCGGCCACCACCGCTTCGTTTTTGCCAGTGGATACGAGGGCTTTCTGGAGGCGGTCCGTATATTTTATCCGGTCGACAAATTTAAGCGGATCGACACTTTGGATATCGTGGTCGTATTCGGTAAAAGATTCCGGATCGAGAAGAATCGGGATATATTCTTCCGGCGACAGCCCATAATGGAACTGGCAGCGCGGGCAAACCTTGAGATTTTTTTCCAGCTCCTTTTTATAAAGGATTTCCCCGCAGCTCTCACACTTGATCCAGAGATCATCCGGGATCACCTTTTTCGGTTGAAGTTTGGGACCGCGCTTTTCTTTACTGAACCAGGACAAAGTGCCACCTCCAATTAAATGTCTGGTGAGCTTGGACTGTCAACAGGGTCCGACATTTTGTCACCCGGTATAGAAAAAGTGCCAATAAATTTAATCAAGCCCAGAAGCTCCAGTCAAGACCTATGGTTCCAGTCTGGGACCGGAGGGCTAAAGTTCAAGTCTCATGATCAAAGCGTCCTCCACCGGTCGGGAGTAATAACCCCGCCTCAAGCCGATTTTTTCGAATCCGTACCGTGTGTAAAGCTCGATCGCCCGGAGGTTCGAGCAGCGAACCTCGAGAAACAGAAGTGTCACCTTGCGTGCCGCGCAGAGTCTCATTGTTTGTTCGAGCAGTTGACGGCCCACGGAGCGTCCCTGAAACTCGGGATCGACCGCGATATTGCCGAGCTCTGCGCTTTCGATAACTACCCAGGTGCAGCTGTAGCCTATCACCCTGCCGACTGCCAGAGCGGCAAGACAGATCGAGTCGGGATTCCGGATAAGCTTCAGAAAATCTTTTTCACTCCAGGGCTCCGTGAAACACGTTCTCTCGATCTCCAGAACCCGGCCCATGTGCTCCACGGCCAGGGGAACCAGCTCCACAATAAGGCGTTCTTCGCCTGAAAGCTGATAGTTTGTCATAATTTCAGTCGAAGCCCGATCTGACCGACACGAACGTAAAATGGCTCGAAGGTTAAAATGTCATTCACCCTGTATTCTTCCGGGAAATTCAGGGCAAGCTCTCCCAAAAGAGCGGCGTTCGGCAGATCAAAGCGCTCAGGCACCTGCTCCGCCCGGCTGCCTAAAGAGGAAAGAATTTCACTTTTCAATCTGCGCCACCCCCCGCCCACGCAAATCAGGCGACTGCCTGCGGCAATTTTAAAGAGAGCCGGGCAAAGCTTTTTCACGCCCAGAGCGGTTGGAGCGAGGAGCTCTTCCCCTTGCGCTCCGGGTCCGCTCCATAAGTAGCAGGCTGCGTAAAGTTCGTTCTGGCCGGCGTCGAAAATCGCACAGACCGGAAGCCTGAAAGCGGCGGCTCCGAATGCCAGTGCCTTGAGCGAGCCGATTGCATAAAGCGGCTTTTTGACGGCCCAGGCCAGGGTCTTGGCTGTGCTTGCAGCTATCCGCAAGCCTGTAAAAGAACCCGGGCCGGATGCAACAGCCACTCCGCCAAGCTCAGCCGGTTCGAGCCCCAGGCCGGCCAGAAGGGATTGGGCAGTGGTGATAAGCCGCTCCATATGCGAGCTGGGACTGTTTTGCGTATTACTCGCCAGCAGGCCGCTCTGACTGACCAGGGCCAGCGACCCCACAGGAGTCGAGGTATCGATGCATAAAAGCGGGCCAGTATTCAAACCGAAATGTTCCTTTCAATCCAGCCGGTAATTGCCGCATCCATCCGGGGCCAGAGGTCCTCGAAAAGGCGCAATCTCACCCCCCGGCGCTCCGGTCCCTGGCAGCTCAGATGGATTTCCAGTCTCTCTCCGGGTAAAAAACGAGCAGCGTGGTCGGCCCACTCGACGCAGATCAGCCCGTTTCCGGAAAAAAGCTCGTCAATGCCGATCTCGAGCAGCTCGTGCTCTTTTTCCAGGCGGAAGAAATCCACATGAATCAGGGGGAGACGGCCTCCGGGGTAATGGTTGACTATCGTATAGCTCGGGCTGACAACCGGATCCTCTAGACCAAGTGCTGCGCCCAGTGCCTGAATGAGCGTTGTCTTGCCAGTACCGAGGCCCCCGAAGAAAGCAGCCACCCCAGGAGAACTGACTGCCCGCGCGAGCGCCTTTCCCAGGGAAACTGTCTTTTCCACACCCTCGAGGGTGAAAGACCATTCGGCTCGTAATTTGTGGCTTGTCATCTGTCGTTGGATCAGCTTTCTTGTGTAATAAATTAAGCTTGCTTCCATCTGGACGCAAGGAAGCAGAAATACTTACACTACGCGGGGCTTAAGCCCTCTGGACGGGGCGGCAAGGAAACAACCAGGCGGGAGAGGCATGACCGGAAAGCACGGGCCGGAAAGAGGGTTTCCGGGTACGGGAGACATTGCCGCAGCGCCGGCGAAGATTGACCTTTTATCAGAGGCGCGAAGCTTAAAAAACCGGGGCTGTAAAGAGCCCACGCAAGGCCCCGCAGCCGGGCAGGCAACAGTCAATTACCTTTGTTTCTGGCCCGGAAGACTTCATACTGGGTTTTGGCCTCGTTTACCTTTTCAATCACCCGGATCCAATTAGTGAAATTGAGTGCGTCGAAATACGAGATCACGAGATCACGGGAGTTGAGATCGATTCTTCTGTCGAACAGGTAGATAGCTGATACCGGCGGTTTTCTGATATAGGTTTTCCGGGAATTGAAATTCGGTGAAACAGGTATGATATCGATGGGTTTGTATATCTGGCCATAATTGTAGATCACTAGTTCCGCAGGCTCATAGCTCACTTCCTGGCCCAGAGCACGGAAGTTGACCAGAAAAGGTATGGGACATTTCGGATCCTGGGGATTATAGTTTAAATTGTCGGAAAGATAGCCATCTCTAAGCTTGCGCAGGTGACCTTTCATCTCCAGGGTGGCATAGCGGATGATGCTTTCATCCATCACAGTCACAGTCACTTCCAGATCACCACCCCGCATGAGTACGGTAAAGTCGTTTCTCACGAGCAACCCGTCGTAATCATCGGGCACACCTTCTTTCTGGGCCCTAAGAGGAAAGGCGAAAGACAAAATCAACAAGGGTACAAGAAAGAATTTGATTTTCATGGCGCACTCCTTAAAGACTTTACAATGGTAAATTTTTTTGATTTAGTAAGCTATTTAATATTTAAGACGAAAGTTGCAAAAAAATATTCAATTTCGTTGATAATTGTATTTTGGGGGCAATCTGTCAAGCAATTTATTGACTCGCCACTGGCGCGGCTCAACAGGATTCACCTCAGCCGGTCTTCCGTGTACGGGTTCCGGCTGCACCTGACCATTTGCCGGAAAGCATCGCGCCAGTAAGGCTCTTTTTGCACCGCGCTGCCTCCTGGGGCGGCCCCTGGAAGACAACCTCGCCCCCCGCCTCGCCGCCTTCCGGACCCAGGTCCACAAGCCAGTCGGCATGGGCGATAACCTCTGGGTGATGTTCCACCACGATCACTGTGTTGCCAGCATCCACCAGGCGGTCGAGCATCCGCAGGAGCTTTTTTACCTCGACTGCGTGAAGGCCTGTGGTCGGCTCATCCAGAATATAAAGTTTCCCGCGGCTGCGGCGGCCTGTGCTCCCCTGGGCGATCTGCCGGGCGATTTTGAGCCGCTGGCTTTCCCCCCCTGAAAGCGTGGTCGCGCTCTGGCCGAGCTTCAGGTAGCCCAGACCAACAGACTGCAAGATCCAGAGCGATTTGCCGATCCCGGCCTGGTCGCTGAAAAAGGAAATCGCTTCGTTCACGGTCATTTCGAGCACCTGAGCAATCGTTTTTCCCCGGTAGGAGACTTTCAGCGCCCGCGCATTGAAACGTCTGCCGCCGCAAGCCTCGCAGGCTACGAAGACATCGGCCATGAACTGCATCTCGATCAGCTCGTAGCCCGCACCCTTGCAGTATTCACAGCGCCCTCCGCGGGTATTGAACGAAAAGTCGCCCGCTTTCAGACCCAGGCTCCCGGCAGCCTTGGTTCCGGCAAAAAGCTTGCGCACATGATCGAAGGCCTTGATATAGGTGATCGGGTTCGAGCGAGGGGTCTTGCCGATCGGGGACTGGCTCACCACGATTACCTCATCGAGCTGGTCGCAGTTTTCGATCTCGGCACCCAGGACTCCCGGTCCTTGAAAGTACGGTTGTGACAGTACCGCCTCCACCGTGGGTTTCAGCACGCCCAGAACAAGCGAGCTCTTTCCGCTTCCCGATACCCCTGAGACACAATTGAAAACCCCGAGACCGAAATTTACGGCGACATTTTTGAGGTTGTGAAGTTTCGCTTCCCTGAGGTGCAGAAAGCGTTTTGGAGAACGCCTGGGCTTGCTTTTGAAAGCCACTGTCTGGCCGATAGAGCGTGAGGTCAGGGTATCCGCAGCGGCGAATCCGGCGGCCGGACCGCTGAAAAGCACGTATCCGCCGGCTGCACCGCTTCCGGGACCCAGCTCAACCACGTGGTCCGCCGCGCTGATCACCTCGAGATCGTGTTCGACAACCAGCAGGCTGTTGCCACCGTTTACCAGACGGCGCAGAACCCTGATCAACTGGCCGGTGTCGCGCTGGTGCAGGCCGATAGTGGGCTCATCCAGCACGAAAAGCGTATCGGTAAGCCCGCTGCCCAGAAGCCGGGTGAGCATTATCCGCTGGTATTCGCCTCCTGATAGAGTGCGGGTGAGCCGGGAAAGCGTGAGATAGCTCAGGCCCACCTCCAGTAAAAAATCGAGCCTTGACCTGACCTCTTGAATAAGCTCCGAAACCGCTTCAAGCCGGAATGGAGTCAGTTTGTCGGGCAGCCGGGCGAAATACTCGCTCAAGGCCTGGATACTCATCCCCGTGAGCTCTGATATGTTCCGGCCAGCCAGAAATACATTGTTCACCTCTTTACGCAGCCGGCCCCCGCTGCAGTCCGGGCAGGTGCGCTCGCTCTGGTAGGAGCGCAGGAAAAAACGGATATATTGCTTGTATTTTTTTCGCTCGAGCTTGTGTAAAAACGGAATAACTCCCTCGAAGCCGCGTGCGCTTTCCAAAAGGAGTTTCTTCTGGTCTTCAGGCAGGTTGTTCCAGGGGGTGCGCATATCGATCCCCTGTTGTTTGCAGAACGAGGCCAGGCGCAGCCTCCGGCCTTCATACCGCGGTTTGGTCCAGGGATCGAGCGCGCCCTGCTCAAGACTTCGCCCGGGGTCCCGCACGATACGCCGCAGATCGTAATCCAGAAGGTTGCCGAACCCGCGGCAGGTGGGACAGGCGCCGTAAGGATTGTTGAAAGAGAAGAGGTTGGGCACTGGCTCGGGATAAGAGCAGTCGCAAGCAGCGCAGTGGTAGCGTTCGGAGAAACCCAGACGTTCTTTTGAATCCTCGGGAAAAATGAACAGGAGCCCTTCGCCGTGCCTGAAAGCGACGCTTACGCTCTCACCCAGGCGGCTGCGGCTCTCCGGTCGGACCATGATCCTGTCCACCACGACATAAAGAGGAGACCGGGGATCAAGGCGCGAGGCGGTCTCCGGCTCATCGAGACGGAAGATATCCCCGGTTTGTCCTTGCAGCACACGGATGAAGCCCAAAGACAAAAGGCTCTCCCGCAGGGTCTGGGCCGTGATTCTCTCGGAAACAGCCGGGGCAAAAGCGACAGTCACCACTCTGCCGGGGCAGGACTCGTATATCCGGCTGGCGATAGAATCGGTCGTATCCCGGCTCACCCGGCCGCCGCAGACAGGACAGACAGTCTCCCCGGCCCGGGCGTAGAGGAGTCTCAGATAATCGTAGATCTCGGTGATCGTCCCTACCGTGCTCCGGGAGGTATTCACCGGGTTGCGCTGCTCGACCGCCACAGCAGGGCTCAGACCCTCGAGCCAGTCCACATCCGGCCGCGGCATGCGCTCCATGAACTGAAGGACATAGGTGGGCAGGGTTTCCAGAAAGCGCCGCCTGCTTTCCTGGTAGATTGTATCGAAAACCAGCGAGCTTTTACCGGAGCCTGAAACACCGCTGACAACGACAAGTTTTTCTCGCGGCAGTTCGAGATCGATATTCTTGAGATTGTGCTCGCGCGCACCTTTTATTCTTATAACGTCCATTGCGAATATTCATCCCGGGAGGTAAAAGACACAGTAAACCCGCTTAAAATAATTCTCCAAGCTGATGGAATCTCTTTGCCGCGGCGCCGGTTTATTGTTGACTGGGGGGGCTGAACAGAATCAGGGCTTCCTCGATACGCTTCAGGTCGACCAGCGTGTTCTTGCAGGGCCCTTCCGGCCTGCAGTTGGGAATGGCGTATACCGGAATGACAGGGGCTATATCCTGGATGCCGCTTAAGAGATCCCGCTCGCAGGCCACTGCTACGATCCGGCTCGGTTTATGGTCCCGGATAAGCTGGCGGGCCAGCTCCCCTCCCGGCACGGTAAAAACAAGACAACCGTAGCGCTCACAGAGCTCCAGGACGTTTTTACGAAGGGATGCGGTGAGGCAGCGGGGCAAAAGGACGAGCAGAGGGCCCTTGCCGGTGTTTATCCGCACGCTGCGCACAAGAGCATTACTCACTTTGATAAAAGAATTGCCCATCCGGTCGCGGCTGATCCCGAAGCGAGCTCCCAGGCGGACTGTCATCGGTACCAGGAAGTTCAGGGTTTTCTGCACGGACTCCATGCGCGGCATAAAGCGGATTTTGGACATCAGCGGGAGCAAAAGAGCCGCGAACCAGAACATCACGGCAACGCAGGAGAGGATTAACAGCGCCATTACTCCCCTGGCGAGCAGATAGCTCCAGCCCTCGAGCCGGGGATAGATCATGTAGAAAATGAGGAAAGCGGCTGTTATCATGGCCACCAGACTGAGGAAGGCAAAACCGATAAACACGCGCCGGTCTTCATCGATTCTGGCGTCGATATTCTCGAGGTGACCGTTCCAGTCAGCCCATTGATCACCCAGCTTGCGGTCTTTGCCCGAAGGCTTGTCCGTAGTTTCTTTCCCGCCCTGGCGGGCGGCCCGGCTTTTACCGTCGACTCCCATTTTAGAACGGAGGCTCCTTTTGAGCAGGAACACATTCTCAGGCGCACAATACAAAAGGAGCACGGCATGCCGTGCCCCTTGAGCGCTGTCCAATCCGGAAGAAAGGCCATTCATCCGATTTTAAAGGGTGCTGTTGAGATCTTTGAGCAGTTTTTCAAGATCCACGGCATGCATGCGCGCGCCCAGAAAAAGCGGCTCGCCGTAAAAACTGGGACATTGGAAACAGGCTTTGCCGAAATATTTTTCAACCACTCCTCGAGCCTCAGGATTTGCCTCGGCGGCCTCGAAGATAGTCATCTCCTCGGTGAATTTTTCTACCATGGTCTAACTCCCGCTGTTCTTGCTCTGGTCAGTCCGTAAAACATGCGGAATTATCTCGATCATTTTAGTACAAGTACGTTTATCAAATAAGGCAGAAAAGGACGGGCCGGGGCGCTCAGACCGATTCTACGCCTTTAACCTCAGGAATCGCTTCCTTGAGCATTTTTTCGACACCCATTTTCAGTGTCATGATAGCACCGGGACATCCCGCACAAGCGCCTTTCAGCCGCACCTGGACGATATTGTCTTTCGTGATGCCGACCAGTTCGATATCCCCTCCATCAGCCTGCAAATACCCCCGGATTTTCTCGATAACTTTTTCCACCTTTTCTTTCATTTAATTCCTCCTCATACGTTTAAGCAACCTTGAAATTTTCAGCCGCAGAAAGGATTAAACCTCCAGAAACCGTCGCTGACTGTAAGCCAGCCGCTTGATTTTTTTCAATTTCTCTCTGTAATATTCAATATTCGGGGGATTTTGATCCAATGCTTTCCGGATATAGGTCAGTGCCCGGTAATATTCTTTTTTCAAGAAATAAATCTCGGCCAGCGTATCAAGGAAAGCCGGGTTGTCCGGTTCGACCTCCAGGGAGCGCTTGCTCAAGGAAAGAGCCTCATCGAGATGGTAATCCATCTGGGCATAAACCCAGGCCAGATTGTTCAGAGCGCCGGCATGCAGGCTGTCAAGCTCGATGCATTTCTTGTAGGCGGCAATCGCTGCATCCATGGTTCCCATCTGAAAATAGATATCGCCCAGCATGAATCTCAGATCAACATCTTTCGGATTATTGTCTGCGGCCTTTTCAAAATGCTGCAAGGCTTTGGGGATATTACCCTGTTCCAAAAACATCCGGCCTAAATACAAGTGGTAGTTGTTGATAAAAAAAACGGTAAAGATCCCGACCAGCACCAGTATTATTGTCAACAACACTCTTGAAAGGATCGATTTTTTCCTGGGAGCAGCCGTCCGATTATAACCGGAATCAACCTGAGGATTGTGAAGGCTTGCTTCCCAGCGCATCAAGGCCAGCGAAAAACCATCGAGGAACCTTTCCCCAGCCGCGTTGCATGCCTCACACCTGCCGGACCCGTCAAGGCATTCACCGCAGAAACTCTCTCCGCAATCGATACAGAATCCTGCTGACGGCTTATCAGGATGTATTTTACAATAGCTCATACCGAAATACCTGTAGTTATCCATTGCCGTTTAAATATACATGTTTACCATCTTAAATCCAATAAATTTACAACTGTCTTAAATGGATGAAGTTGCCCTGCTCTGCCGGGCCGGAAAAGGGATTCAGCGTTCATTTTTGAGCGGGAAAATCGCCGGTTTTTCAGGCCGCAAATATTTACAACGGTTCAATTTCCAATATGTTTCAAAAGGCGCTCCAGGACTCCAAATGTTTTCTTGACAAAATTTTCGGCTGATAATACAATCAAGTTAAAGCACAAAACAGGGCTGTTTGCCACCTGTTTATTAGTCAATTGGCCGCTGAAAAAGCGTTTTTTGCGACCCGGAGGGGTATTATATCCCCAAAAAGATTCAATAGTCAACAGGAAAATAAGCCCGGGCGGCCCGATGAAAAAAATTTGCTTCCCGGCACGATTTTTAACCCGCATTCTCCATATCAAGATTGAAAATGATTTTCGAATCCGACCTAAGGTGTTAAATTATAAGAAAAACAATTCAAGAGGCGCTGACCTGGATTATTCACAATCTGTAGTAGAAAGGAACAGGCTTTCGGTCTCTCAAACGTTTGCTCCAGACCGGACAAAAACTGCAGGGGCATAGCATGCCGTGCCTTTTGGAGGAGAGTGTGGCATCAAATTTATAAATGGAATTCCGGACAGATACCTCGCGGCTTGCCGCGGGATAGTTAATTCAGTTGGATTGTAATATGGCAGATTATTACAAATGCTCAGACTGCGGCTGGGGGGGTACGGCCGAGGAAGCGATGGAGCCGGATAAGGAGATTGAGGAAGACTGGAAGAACATCTGGAGGTTTCGAAAGGCTTTAGAACCGGAATTATTTATGCTTATAAGAGTACTCGGCGAGACCCCAAGCGTTAATTTTTGGATGCCGCTTATTCTGGTCTGCCCCAAGTGCGCAAATGAGGTGACTCAGGTCACAAATGAAGAGACCGGCCCTGAAGAGCAGTGAGCATCGGAATCTGCCTGACAACGGCATCCAGCGGACGGTAAGCCGCGCTGCTGATGCCATCCGTTGGACCGCTGATAATGACAGACAGAACTCTCACTATGCGTATAGGTTCCAGACCGGGCACCAAATTTCTGCCTAAAGGACTCGTGATACTTCACGAAGACAGAGATATTCTTGTTGTGGATAAACCATCAGGCCTGTTGACAATCGGTACGGATACAGAGAAATCACGAACAGCTTACTTCACTCTGACAGATTATGTCCGCAAGGGCTGCGCCAAGTCCAATAAACGCATTTTCATCGTTCACCGGCTGGATAAGGATACTTCAGGGATACTCATTTTCGCCAAAAGCGAGGAGGCAAAGCTCTCTTTACAGAGCCAGTGGAAAGAAATGAAGAAGAAGTATCTCGCTGTCGTTCATGGCAAGTGTGAGAAGCGCTCGGATACGATTACTTCATACCTGGCAGAGAACAAAGCTCACAGCGTGTACTCTACATCCGACACCACAAAAGGGAAATTATCCCATACTGCTTATAAAGTACTCAAGGAGACAAGGGATTTTGCTTTGCTGGAAGTCGAGCTGCTGACAGGCAGGAAAAACCAGATACGCGTACATCTTGCCGGTATCGGACACCCGGTTGTGGGCGACCGGAAGTATGGAAAAGGGAATAAAGCCCATAAGCGTCTAGCGCTTCATGCCAGATCGATTTCATTCAGACACCCCTTCAGCGGTAAGCAGCTCACTTTTGAAACGCAAGTGCCCGAATATTTCAACAAGCTGATTGGCAGTTTGGATCAAGTAAATGGCCAACGAACAAATGCAACGGACGCGTAAGCGCGAGGTTGATTTAAGCCGTCAGGCTTCGATTCAGTATCCAAAGTTTTAAGTGATAGACGAAACGGAGGCAATATCCGACGTGAAATGCCTGGGCATAAGGATGTCAAAACGATAATGATATATACACCCGTTTTAAATGGTGATGGCAAAGCTTGATAAGTCCGGCAGACAGCTTATAGTAAGTTATGTTTGGCTGGGGTTTTATAAAGACTGTATAAAATTCAACTGCAATTTGTGGAATGAACCCATAGATCTGGACAGAGGGTTCAGAAAATTAGTACATTGCCATAGGGAACCAGGAAAGGAGGTTCTAGATGGCAAGCAGAAGACGGTTTAGCAATCTTTTCAAGCGCACGGTGGTTGAAGAATGCTTATCAGGGGCTTATACACAAGCTCAGTTATCGCGCCGTTATAATATTTCTCCTAATGTGATTCAGCGTTGGCGTAAGGAAAACGCCGAGGGCAAGTTAATTCGGGATAATGATGCTGATATCCTGGCCAGGGATGCCCGGATTCGGGAGCTTGAGCGGATGGTGGGCAAACTGACCATGGAGATCGAGTTTTTAAAAAAAGCCGAGGCGTATATCGAACAAAGGAGAAAAGAGAATTCATCCATCGTCACCGGGCCGAAAGTGGTACAATACAAGCGGGGTGTGCAATGATTGACATGCCCCGCAGTACTTATTATTATCGCTGCCGTAACCGGGAGGAGAAACTAAAAAGGATGCTGATCTCCGGGATCGCATCGAGAAAATAGTTCTTGATTTTCATGGTTACGGCTACCGCAGGGTTACCAAGGAGCTGCATCGCCAGGGTTACCCAGTAAACCACAAGCGCGTATTAAGAATCATGCGTCAGGAAGGGCTGCTGTGCCACAAAAAGCGCCGTTTTATGGTTACCACAGACAGCAAGCACTCCTTCCGTGTTTATCCGAACCTGATCAGGGATATTAAATTGACCGGAATCAACCAGGTCTGGATTGCCGATATAACATACATCCGCCTGATTTATGAGTTTGTCTATCTGGCTGCCATTCTGGATGCTTTTTCACGTAGAGCTATCGGCTGGGCGCTTGGTCAGACTCTTAGCTCGGAACTTACTCTGGCTGCTCTTAAATCAGCCTTGAGCGTTAGAAAGCCTCCTGCGGGCTGTATTCATCACTCTGATCGAGGGGTGCAGTATGCCTGCACAGAATATGTCAACACGCTTATAGAAGCTTATATGCGTCCCAGTATGGCCCTGAAAGGCAATCCTTATGACAACGCGATGATGGAAAGTTTCTTTAAGACTCTCAAGCAAGAGGAAGTCTATATCAGCGATTACCATACTTTCCAGGAAGCCCTAAAGAGCATATTTTACTTCCTGGAGGTCGTTTACAACCAAAAACGCCTCCACTCCGCCCTGGGGTACCTACCCCCGACTGAGTATGAGGCCCTAACTACTACTAGTCCCAAGGCTATGTACTTATTTACACCCTCATCTGTCTAGCTAGTCGGGTGCAGTTCATTGTTTCAAATATCGCAATAGATTGTTATATGTCATTTTATGTGTTTTACTTTAGAATTTTTGTGAGGTATTACATAGCTGTATTTGCCATGTAAAGGTTCTTAGCACAGTTCTGTATAAGCCATAATTAAGTGTTGAACATATTTTTAACTCATGAAATTAAAAGTTATCTTGTAAAGCGAATGTATAAAAAACCAATACGTAGCTGTGTACAATCGTTGTATAAGTACAGTATAAACAATCTTGCTAGACTTGAACCAGTTATCCTAAAGCATGAGCTGTACTTGCCAACTCCAGCACAACTGAACGATTCATCTGAAGCGAAACCAAAGCTCGCTAATACGGACTTGGATAGGATAATAGAGTTTCTTTTCAAAAATTTTGTCACAAATAATCCGGGTTTGTCAAATGAAGACTATCAGAGAGAGAGACGTAATATAGAGAAGAATGGTAGACGATTAGGTGCAGCGGTACTTCGGAAGGAGATGTCGCGTATTCTGAATGCGGAGTTCGAAACAGTCCGAATCTATTCCATGTCCAAGCGTTACAATAACATGTCCTTGTGGACAAAGTACGCTGCCGACCACAAAGGATATTGCTTAGAGTTTTCAAATGCAGGTCTGTTTTCAGCTGCTCGCGAGGTTACGTATCGCGAGACAGCGGACATAGACGTAACAGACCCAAAGCAAATAAATGAATACTTTCTATTTCACAAGACAAATTATTGGAGCACTGAAGAAGAAGTGCGGCTTGTCTTTCCTCGAGGTCATATGCCTACGGTCAACTTTGATCCGAAGTTGTTGACACGTATCATATTGGGCCGAAAAATGATAGAGGATGACGTAAGAGTGATTATGGACTGGGCTTATAAGCGACCTCAGAAGCTACCTGTGGTACGTGCAGAATACAATGAGTTTGAACAAAAGTTAAATCTGATTAAAGTTTAATGAATAATAGGCGCAACACCTAACAACGGCATCAACCTGGCGCCTGGAGCTTGGCGTTTTTGTGTAAATTCTGTGAGGAAATCAAGTTTTTATCGTTTTTTAGAGTCCCAGGAGTAGAAGCCTTGGCGCAGGTTCTGCCCGAGACGTTATGTTCCTTGTATTATCATTCTAAAATTGAGTTGATTTATGACTAGCTCAGAAATATTAAAGAATTTTAAAAATGACGTTTCAATTTTCTTGAATTGTCAAATTGATCAATCAGTATCAAAACAAGCTTACGAACTTTCAGGTTCCATCAACTGTTTATTATATGTAAAGACAAGATCTACTGAAAGGGCAAATTGGGGTATCACAGCTAGTGTAATTGATAGATTAAAAAAATCGAATAAACCGTGGTTTGTTGTATTATTATCAATTAATCAAAATAATGGTTATTTTTTAACTGAAAAAGATATTGATTTTTTTATTTCAAATAATCTCTGGAAAAAAAATGAGGATAGAGATTATAAAACTAGCACATCTTTCAGTTCTGATAAGTCCTTCAATAGTCTTAAACATTTCGCATTACTATTAGAAAAGAATATAAATCAAGAACGAAATATTGATGATATTATTTCAGAGACTATTAGAATTTCACAAGAAGAGCGCACGAAGAAATCAGTTGAATCAACTCGTCACAAAAAACTGAAAAAATTAATTGCAGATAATCCAAAACTTATTGGCCTAACAAATATTAAAAATACTTATATGGAATATTCTTATCCAAGTGGTGACAGGGTAGATATAGCCTTTGAGTTCATAAATGGTAACTGGTCTGTTATTGAAATTGAACTAAGCGGTCTGTCTGAAACAGTGACTGGACTTTTTCAAACAATAAAATATAAAGCGTTGCAAACTGCATTATTAAAAACGAAAGGGATAAAAGGAGAAGTTAGTGGGTATCTTGTTGCAAACTATATTCCTAAAGAAACGAAAGAGTTTGCAAAACTATTAGATGTCAAAGCATATGAAATTCAATTATGACGGATTAATCCTCATATAATTGAAGAATTTGTTATATAGAAACTTCTAAATTTGAGGTGAAGAGAGCCAATTACTTTTCAAGTACGGCACATAACCATCGTGTTAAGCCGACCCAAGGACAGTGTTTCTAATTAGTTACGATTTGTACTTTTTCGCAAGCTTTGCTTAAAATTTAAAGTTCAGTGGTTCTAAGCCCTTTGGCCGCTTATGCGCAGATCGTTAGTCTAGCTTTACATATATCGCCTTTGCCATGGGAAATATTGGTTCGACTTTGATATGGGAATATGGATTTAAACCTTGAGGCGTAACTCTTTTGGTTTAAGAGATAACCGCAGGGTTAGCATTTAAATTTCACTCATCGAGAATTTGAAGAGCAGAGAAGCGGATTTTCACTTCCTAACATTGGGAGCAGGGTATGGACATAGCCGAACTTCTTTTATTCGCTCATAAGCAGGGAGCCTCAGATCTTCATCTCAGTTCCGGGGAACCTCCTCGGATCCGGGTTCACGGGGACATGTTACCGGTCAAGGTCCCTCCTCTGGATAAAAAGGAAGTTCACGCGATGATTTACGACATCCTCAACGACCGGCAGCGTAAAATTTTCGAAGAGACCCACGATATCGACTTTTCTATGGAACTGGGCAATGTCGCCCGTTTCCGGGTCAATCTTTTCATGCAGCATCGCGGAGATGCGGCTGTTTTCCGGACCATCCCCACTGAGGTGCTCAGTTTTGAGAAGCTCGGCCTGCCGCCTCAAATGCGCGATCTGGCCAAGCTGGAAAAGGGCATTGTGCTGGTGACCGGCCCTACAGGCAGCGGCAAGAGCACAACCCTGGCCGCGATAGTCGATTTGGTCAACAATGAGCGCCACGGGCATATCCTGACCATCGAGGATCCGATCGAGTTCGTTCACCAGTCGAAAAACTGTCTGGTCTCACAGCGGGAGGTGGGTCCCCATACCCACTCTTTCGCCAATGCCTTGCGTGGCGCTCTGCGTGAGGACCCTGATGTGATTCTGGTGGGTGAAATGCGCGATCTGGAAACCATAGCTTTGGCTCTCACCGCTGCTGAGACCGGCCATCTGGTGTTCGGCACGCTGCATACCTCGAGCGCTCCGAAAACGGTTGACAGAATCGTGGATGTCTTCCCTGCCGGAGAGCAGGCGCAGATCAGGGCGATGTTTGCAGAAAGCTGCCGGGCCGTGATCAGTCAGGTGCTCATGAAAAAGAAAGGCGGCAAGGGCAGGGTGGCGGCCCTGGAGATCATGATCGGCACGCCGGCGGTGCGCAACCTGATCCGCGAGGGTAAGATCGCCCAGTTGCCCTCGGCTCTGCAAACCGGGCAGAAATGGGGCATGCAGACACTTGACCAGCACCTCAAAGAACTGGTTAACAAAGGGGTGATCGAAAAAGAAGCCGCTCTTATCTACGCCTCGGATCCAGAGCTTTTCACCCGAAGCTTCTGAGCGGAAACCCGCGAGGCTGATTACTCCTTTACCCAAAGAAGGGTGGCCTGACCGGATATTGAAACACCCTTCGAGTTGATAAATCCGGCCTTTTCTTCATATTCCCTGGTGAGCGGCGCCCCGGGAGGCTTTTAAGGCATCCCGAGGTCTTTTTGCCTGGGTTTGATATTAACCTGTCTGTCGTGGGAGGTGACCATGGAATTCATGGACTATCTCAAATACATGGTGGAAAAGGACGCCTCCGATATATACATCACCGCCGGCTGCCCGCCGATGTTCCGTATCGAAGGCACCACCGAGCCCTGGGGCGAGGAAAAACTCACCCCTGACCAGACCGCCAGGATGGCTGCCGCGATATTGAGCGAGAAGCAGCGCAATGAATTCATGGAGACGTTCGAGATGAACCTGGCCCTGGCTTATGAAAAGCTGGGCCGCTTCCGGGTAAATATTTTCAAGCAGCGGGGTTCTGTAGGTATGGTGATCCGCCAGATCAAGGTCAGGATCCTCACCTTAGATGAACTTCAGCTCCCGCCCATCCTCAAGGATATTATCATGACCAAGCGCGGATTGATCCTTGTGGTTGGCGCAACAGGAAGCGGCAAAAGCACCTCCCTGGCGGCGATGATCGATTACCGCAACACCAATTCCCCTGGACATATTATTACTATCGAGGACCCGGTGGAGTTTGTCCACCAGCACAAGAAGAGCGTGGTGACCCAGAGGGAGGTGGGCCTGGATACCCACAGCTTCAAGGCGGCACTCAAAAACACTCTGCGCCAGGCCCCGGATGTAATCCTGATCGGTGAGATCCGGGATACCGAAACCATGGAGCACGGCATCGAGTTTGCCGAGACCGGGCACTTGTGTCTCGGCACCCTGCATGCCAACAACTCTAACCAGGCCCTCGAGCGCGTGATGAACTTTTTCCCCCAGGAACGCCACAAGCAGATTTACATGCAGCTTTCCCTTAACCTGAGGTCTATAATCAGCCAGCGCCTGGTGAAAACTGCCAGCGGTAAAAGAGCGGCTGCAGTGGAAATTCTTCTCGATACTGCCCGGGTTAAAGACCTGATTCTCAAGGGAGAGGTGGGGGTGCTTAAGGATGTGATGGAAAAAGGCACCCAGGAGGGAATGCAGACTTTTGACCAGGCTCTGCTGAATTTGTGGAAAGAGGGGCGGATCAGCCTGGATGATGCGCTGATCAATGCGGACAGCGCCAATGATCTGCGCTTGAAAATCAAGATGGAAAAAATCGGTGCCGGGGGCGATATCGAGGCAGCGATAGGGGAAGAAGAGGGAACCTCGCTCAGAATTTAACTTTCCGGAGAAAACTACCATGCCAGTATATGTCTGGAAAGCCAGAACAGTCAAAGGAGAGGCGCAGTCAGGAGAGTTCACTGCTGCCAGCCCGCAGGAGGTTATCGGCCATCTTCGGCGCAAGCGTCTGATTGTGCTCTCGGTCAATCCCAAGCCCAAGGAAATCAAGCTCAGTTTCGGCGGCAGCGTTAAAACCAAGGATATTGTCCTTTTCAGCCGCCAGTTCGCCACCATGATCAACAGCGGGCTTCCCCTTGTCCAGTGCCTCTCGATTCTCTCCCAGCAGGCCGAGAACCCGAAGCTGAAAGAGACGATCAACTCTGTCCGGGTGGATGTGGAAGGCGGTAACTCTCTTGCCGACAGCCTGCAGAAATTCCCCAAGCTTTTTAGCAACCTGTTTGTCTCGATGGTCAGGGCGGGTGAAACCGGCGGTATCCTCGATACCATTATGCTCCGGCTGAGCGAATACCTCGAGAAAAACGATGCCATCGTGCGCAAGATAAAGGGCGCGATGATCTATCCGGCGGTGGTTTTCACCGCAGCTATCGGCTGTGTGGTGATTCTTCTGGTTTTTGTCATCCCGATTTTCGCCAAAATGTTCAAAGATTTGGATATGGAACTGCCCCTGCCCACGAAGATAGTGGTCAATTTAAGCGGTTTTCTAATGGGGTACTGGTGGGCCGTGCTTCTCCTTGTCGTGGGTTCAATTGTTGGCCTCAAGCAGTACAAAAAAACCCAAAAAGGCGAGCTGGTGATCGATTCTTTGATGTTGAAAGTTCCGGTGCTCGGAGATCTGATTCGTAAAAGCTCCGTGGCCCGTTTTACCCGTACCCTGGGCACGCTCATTTCCAGCGGCGTTTCGATTCTGCATGCCCTCGAGGTTACGGCGCGCACCAGCGGCAACAGGGTAGTGCATGATGCGGTGATGAACAGCCGGGTCTCGATCTCCGGCGGGGAAACAATTACCAAGCCGCTCAAGGAAGCCCAGGTTTTCCCGCCTATGGTGATCCAGATGATCAATGTCGGCGAGCAGACCGGGGGACTGGATAGCATGCTGGTTAAGATCGCCGATTTCTACGAGGAAGAAGTCGACACTGCCGTTGAGGCGCTTACTGCAGCTCTTGAGCCCGTAATGATTGTCTTTCTCGGTATTATTGTTGGCGGAATGGTTGTCGCCATGTACCTGCCAATCTTCGAGCTGATCACCCAGATGCACTGAGTGGAGTTTGCGCTCAAACAGCCGGCGTATAAAATTTTGGGGGAGGAACGGTACACGCCAGAGGAAACAGCCCATTTACTTTTTCCAGACAGGTTCAAGAGCGGTGCGAGGCAAGCGCTGAGGTTTTAAAATGTCCAGAATATCTCTCCTGCGAAAGGTGAGTTGGAATCCGCCGGCTCTGTCCGTCAATCAGTTGATCAAGTGGTGGATGATCCTGCGGGTGATCCTGGTGTCCACCACCATGACTGTGGTCTGGTTTTTCAGCACCCAGGAGAACGTCTCTTCCACAGGAAGCTTCCTGCCGCCGGTTATCGCCGCTGTCACTATAATCGTCTCTTTTCTTTTTTACCATGCTGTAAAAAAAGGCGATCCCTCGGAAATCCATTACTTCCTGCAGTACTTTTTCGATATCTCCCTTATCAGCTTCATCAATCTGATCACCCTGCCAGTGGATATAAATTTTGTCCCCCTTTACGTGCTCTCGATTGCTATCGCCAGTATCCTGAGCTTTCGTTCAGGGGCTTTTTTCGCCGCTACGATTGCCTCGGTCTTTTACCTGCCCGTGGGACTCAGGGTGATCAGCCTGGGAGCAGCTTTCAACCGGGTGTTCGAACTGGATGTCTTTTATCTCAAGGATGAGTGGATCTGGCTCAATGTAGTCTTTCAGATCTTTCTCTTTTACATAATCGCCCTGATTACCAGCTATCTCAGCTTGAGACTGAGCCGTACCGGCTGGGAACTCGAAGATACCAGGAAACTTTTGCGCCAGTACAGGCTGGATACCAATGAAATTCTCCAGAACATCTCCAGCGGCCTGGTGACCTGCAACAGCGAGGGTGTTTTTGTCTATGCCAATGCCGCAGCAGGACAGCTTCTCGGCTTGCCAGCCGAGGAATTGATTGGCCAGCGGGCCGATAAGTTCTTCTCCAGGCTCTGCCCGGATATAGCGCAGATTATTGCCTCGGCTATCGGCTCGCGGAAGGTGGTCAGGCACCGGATGGTCAGATTGTCCAGAGAGGCCGGCAAGATGTCGCTGACAGTCGGCTCCTCGCTGCTTCTGGAACACGGCGGGAAGCTGCGGGGAGTCTCGATTATTTTCGAGGATGTCACCCACGAGGTGAAGGCGCGGGAACTGGAGCTCCGCAGCGAAAAACTCGAGGCTGTGGCCGAGCTCTCGGCTTCCCTGGCTCATGAAATCAAAAACCCGCTGGCCTCGATCCGCAGTGCGGTAGAATTGATTGGGGACAGCGCGAACTCACACTCAGAACCGCGGTACCGTAAACTCCTGGACTGTATTCTCAAAGAATCAGACCGTCTGACCACACTTCTCAAGCAGTTCCTGCAGTTTGCTTCGGCTACTTTCGGGCCAAGTGAAAGCATTGAGCTCGGATCACTCTTGGAAAATGTGCTTGAATCCGTAAAACATCATCCGGACTGGCGCAAGGAAGTCCGTGTGCGCATTGTTTCGGATGTATCTTCGATGCAGGTGCTCGGGCACCGGGCTTCTTTATCCCAGGTTTTTTTCAATCTGCTGATAAACGCAGTCCAGGTAGTCGGTCCTGGTGGTGAACGGACCTCCAGAATAGTGATTGAGCCGCGTGACAGCATGCCTGTAAAGGGAGCGGAGGAGGAGTTCAACGGCAGAGAGTACCACTGGCTGCGTTTCTACGATGATGGTCCCGGAATCGATAAAGCTTTGCAAGAGCGCATATTCGAGCCTTTTTACACCACGCGCAAAGGGGGGTTCGGATTGGGCCTTGCCGTAGTGAATCGTATCGTGCACGGACTCGGGGGGGTGATCTTTATGGATGATTCCCTCATAGAGCGGGGCGCAGCCTTCCTGATCGCCTTGCCTAAAGATACAGGGCAGGCCGGTGAACCGTCACGCGAAAAAAAGAAGGAAAACCTGAAAATAGCGCAGTATCCCAAACAGGAGTTGAAATTTAAATGAACCGGGTGCTGATCATAGATGACCAGGAGTCGCTGCTTTTTACTCTGGAGACGCTTTTCAGCAAGGAGGGTTACGGCGTCTCGACCGCCAGTTGCGGAAAGGAGGGACTGGATAAACTCGATCCTGCAGACCTGCCGGATCTATTGATTTCCGATATCAAGATGCCGGATATAAGTGGTATCGAGATCTTGCGCGCGGCAAAGAAGATGGACCCCTATCTGCCGGTGGTGCTGATCACGGCGCAGGCGGACAAGCAGGGAGCGATAGCCGCCTGCAATGAGGGGGCATATTATTTCCTCGAAAAACCGTTCGAGAACAGGGAACTCCTTAAAATTTGCCGGGAGGCCCTTGAATTCGGCAAGGCTGGCCGCATGTATTCGGTGCGCAAGCGGGAGCTGAGCTCGGCCCAGCCCCCGGAATACCCGATAGGAGAAGCGCCGGAATTCAAGAACGCGATACAGCTTGCCGCCAGGGCCGCCGAGACTGACAGCACGATCCTGATCTACGGCAATAGCGGCACTGGCAAGGAACTGTTCGCCAAATATATCTACCGGAAAAGCGCCAGGAGAAACAGCCCTTTTATCACGGTAAATTGCGGAGCGCTGCCTGAGACATTGCTGGAGAGCGAGCTTTTCGGCCATATAAAAGGCTCCTTTACCGGGGCCATCTCAAACAAGGATGGCCTTTTCAAAGTGGCCTCCGGCGGCACTATCTTTCTTGATGAGGTGGGTGAAACCTCGCTCTCATTTCAGGTCAAACTCTTGCGTGTGCTCCAGGAGCGGGAAATCACTCCTGTGGGTTCGACCGAACCGGTGAAAGTTAATGTCCGGGTGATCGCAGCCACAAATAAAGATCTCGAGGCAGAGGTGGAAACAGGGCGCTTCCGCCGCGATCTTTACTACCGACTCAATGTCATTCCGATCGGGGTTCCATCCCTGAATGAAAGAAAAGAGGATATCCCGCTTTTAATCGACTATTTCCTCGAGCGCAATGGGGAGAGGACGGATCATAAAAAGCGTTTCAGCAAGGCAGCCCTTGACAGGCTCCTCTCTTATCACTGGCCGGGTAATGTCAGGGAACTGGAAAATATTATCGAGCGCCTCTCTGTAATCGGTCCTGCAGATACAATCACAGAGGAGGACCTTCCGGAGAATATAAAGAATCCATCGGTAGAGCCGTTTATCTCGGACCAGCCCAAGGCCACGCCCACTCTGGAGGCTGTAGAAACAGCCTACATCAGCTGGGTCATAGAGCAGGTGGGCGGCAGCAAAAAAGAAGCGGCAAAAATTCTGGGTATCGATCCTTCCACTCTTTACCGCAAGCTTTCCCGCTGATCGGGCTTAAGGATTTTCCTTTATTTTAAGCTCATTATATATTAATTTAAAAACCTTGGATTTTTGAAACTTAGCTGAATTTTTCATGAGCTACGTACTCTTTAGGAGGGTCTGATGGAAGTTGTAGTCAAAGAGACTTACGAAGAGATGAGTAGATTGGCCGCGCAAAATATCGCCGAGTTGATCCGCAGAAGACCGCGGGCCGTGTTGGGACTCGCCACAGGCAGCACACCGCTGGGTACTTATAAAGAGCTTATCAGGATGCACAAGGAGGAGGGGCTTGATTTCTCGCAGGTAGTTACTTTCAACCTCGATGAGTATGTGGGACTGCCTGAAGACAACGATCAGAGCTACCACTATTTTATGTGGGAAAACCTTTTCAAGCATATAAATATCGTCCCCGCCAATGTTCATATCCCGGATGGTAACGCACTGGATATCGAGGAGGCCTGTGTCGACTACGAGGTGGAAATCGACGACCACGGCGGGATCGATATCCAGCTTCTGGGAATCGGGAGCAACGGTCACATTGCTTTCAACGAGCCGGGAAGCTCGCTGGGCTCACGCACCAGGATCAAAACCCTCGATGAAAGAACCCGCAAGGACAACGCCCGCTTTTTCCCGAGCATCAATGATGTGCCTAAATACTGCGTGACCATGGGTATCGGGACAATACTCGAGGCGGGCAAGCTGATTCTCCTGGCCAATGGCGCAAACAAGGCGGATGCGATCAAGGCCGCGGTGGAGGGGCCGCTCTCCGCATCGGTTCCGGCAAGCGCCATCCAGCTCCACCCGGATGTAACCGTGATCATGGAAAAGGCCGCAGCAACTAAACTCGAGCGTGAGTACCTCTCGGAACCCCACAAACTCGAACTCTAGAGTATTTGTCAGAATTGACGGTTTTTCAGATTAACAGTGCAGAGGGGCGGCCGGCCGGCCGCCCCTATCGTATTTTCAGGCAGGGTTCTGCAATTCTTTCAGGAAAGTACTTTCTCCACATAATGCTCGACAGAGAAATCCTCCAGATCTTCCAGTTTTTCTCCCACCCCGAAAAATTTGATCGGCAGGCCCAGTTCCTCGGTTATAGCCACTGCGCAGCCTGCTTTGCTTGTGCCGTCGAACTTGGCGAGCACCAGGCCCGTGACTCCGAGTTTGTCGTGAAAGGTCCGGGCCTGGTTTATCGAGTTCTGGCCCAGGGTGCTGTCCAGCACCAGGAGGACCTCGTGGGGCGCCCCCTCTATCTTTTTCTCCAACACTCGTCTCATCTTGACCAGTTCTTCCATCAGCCCGCCGTGGGTGTGCAGCCTGCCTGCAGTATCGAGAATCACCAGATCCATGCCCCGGCTTGCAGCCGCACTTGCCGCATCAAAGGCCACCGCCGCCGGGTCAGCGCCCGGTTTCTGCCTGACCATATCGCAGCCGAGCCTTTCAGCCCAGCGCTCGAGCTGCTCGATCGCCCCGGCGCGGAAAGTGTCACCGGCAGCCAGGAGGACCCGCCTGCCCTGTTTCTGGAGACGGTAAGCCAGCTTGGCGATAGTCGTGGTCTTGCCCACCCCGTTGACCCCCACCGTGAGGATCACGGTTGGCCCTTCAGCAGCAATGTTAAGCCCGCGCGAGGAACTCGTGCGCTCGAAAGTCCTGCTTATCTCCCGGACGAATAGCCTGCGGAGATCCTCCTCGCTGCGCAAACTTCCTTTCCTGCCTTCCGCGGTCAGGACGTCGATTATGCGCAGGGTGGGGCCCACCCCGAAATCGCTTTCCAGGAGCAGTCGCTCGAGCTGTTCGATACTCGAAGTTTCAAGCCCCCGCACCAGAATCCCGACATCTGTCAGGGCCGCATCCCTGATCCTGGTCCAGAGGGACCGTTTTTTGCGTGCCTCTTTTAGATCCTTGTCGCTGAAAAAGCGGCTCATCTATCTTGTTCCTTCCTTTTGAGAACCGGACTGGAGTCGCTAAAAGTTCGATCCGGTCTTGGTCGCCGGACCGAGAGTCTCGAGGGTATGATCAGCTTCGGGGAAGAAACCGGCCCCCCCTTCCGGCTTGCCGGCCAAGATACACTCCGGTTAAGTAATCTAAACATGATTCCAAGGCTTGTCAATTCGGGTCTGGGGAAATCCCGGTGGACAAACCCCGTTGTTCCTGCTATATTTCCCAAAATGTAAAACCCACTAAAAGCGCTATTCTGTCTCGAGATAGATTTTCAACTGAAGCTTCAGGGATCCGCCTATGCCGCTTCTCCCCTTTCCAGACGCCCTGCGGGAATCGATCCTGGTATGTGACGGCGCCATGGGGACAATGATCTACTCCCACGGGGTATACATAAGCAGTTGTTTCGACGAGATAAACCTCTCGAACCCTTATATGGTGTCGAAAATCCACCACGATTATATCGAGGCCGGCGCCCGGGTGATCGAAACCAATACTTTCGGGGCTAACCGCCTCAAGCTCGGCCGTTTCGCCCTGGCAGAAAGCCTCGAGCGGATTATCGAATCCGGTGTCGGGCTCGCCCGCGAGGCGGCGGGGGACAGTGTCTATGTGGCAGGGTCGGTGGGGCCGCTGGGCATGAAGCTCGAACACCCGGAGGGTATCAGGCGCAAAGAGGCCCGGGAGGTATTTGCCGGGCATATCGGCTGCCTGATCCGGAGCGGCGTGGATTTATTGTTCCTTGAGACTTTTGTCGACCCGCTCGAGCTCGAGCTGGCGCTCGAGGTGACCCGGGAGCTGAAACCCGGCTTTCCGGTAGTGGCCTCGGCTGTTTTCGATGAAAAAGGGTACTCCAGGGACAAGACTATCGAGCAGGTAGTGCGCCTGCTCGAACCTCACCGGCCCACTGCTGTGGGGATCAACTGCCGCCTGAGTGCGGACAAGATGACGCCCCTTCTCGAACGCATGCGGAAAGTCACGGATCTGCCCCTTTCCTTTATGCCCAATGTGGGGGAAGCCCGCCTGGTAGATGGCCGGGACATCTACCTTTCCACGCCGGAGTTTATTGCCGAATACACCAGGCGGGTCATTCAGGCAGCGGATGTCAAACTGGTCGGCGGCTGCTGCGGCACCAACCCGAGCCATATCCGCGCGATTGCCGCCACGGTGCGCATGCTCCAGCCCGGCCGGGCCAGAGTATCGGTTATGCCTTCCGAGGCCGGGCCTGAAAAGTTCGCCCGGGAGACTGTTCCCTGGTCTGAGAAAACTCCTTTCGCCGCCAGGCTGGCCGCAGGGAAGTTTGTGAGCAGTGTGGAGATCAGCCCCCCGAGAGGCCTGGACACCGAAAAAATAAGGCAGGCCGCGGAAGAGCTCCGGCGCGCCGGGGTGGATGCCATGAATATCCCGGACGGTCCCCGGGCCACCGCCAGGATGAACCCGATCCATATCGCCGCGCAGTTGAATAAAAAGCCGCAGGAGATCGAGATAATTGTCCACTATACTGCCCGCGACCGAAACCTGCTGGGCATCCAGGCGGATTTCCTCGGGGCTTACAGCCTGGGCCTGCGGAATATCCTGGCCGTGACTGGAGATCCCCCCAAGCTGGGCGACTACCCGGATGCCACTGCGGTTTTCGATGTGGATTCGATCGGGCTGGTCGCCATTCTCAACCGGCTCAACCATGGCGAGGACCTGGCAGGCAGGCCGATCGGCGAGCCGACCAGGTTTCTTATCGGAGTGGGGGTGAACCCGGGAGCGATCAATCTGGAGCAGGAGATCAAAAGGCTCCGGGCCAAAATCGAAAACGGCGCGGAATATGTGTTTACCCAGCCGGTTTTCGAGCTGGATTACCTGGTGCGCTTCCTTGACCGGGCCGGCAAGCTGCCTGTACCGCTGCTTGCCGGTGTCTATCCCCTCTACAGCTACAAGAACGCCGAGTTTCTCCATAACGAGGTTCCCGGCATGGCTGTCCCTGAGGATGTCAGAAAGAGGATGCGCGAGGCAGGCACTGGGCCGGGCGCCCAGGACACGGGCGTGGCAATAGCCCGGGAGGCCCTGGCAGCAGTCGCCGACCGGGTCCAGGGAGCTTACATTATGCCGCCGTTCGGTAAGTGGGAGCTTGCCGTGCGCGTGCTTGACGGATTTATCGAGTCCCCTGGGCAGAAAAAAGAGCAACCTGATAAGGAGGACCAGCAGAATGGCTAAAATAAAGCTTAGAAAAATGGACCTGGCCGAAGCCAAAAAGCTGGGTCTGGATTCCTGGAGCAGATGGGAGTGCGAGCCCTCCACTTTTGACTGGCATTACCCCACAAGCGAGACTGCCTATGTGTTCGAGGGCGATGTAGTGGTGTCCACTCCTGAAGAAGAGGTCAACATTACCGGTGGCATGCTGGTCACTTTTCCCGCGGGACTAAGCTGCACCTGGGAGGTGAGAAAGAAGATCAGCAAGGTTTATACTTTCGATTTCAAGGAAGATTGAGATAATCTACAATAGTAACGAATCAATTTAGATAATAATCCCCGGTTTTTCTCATTCGATTTGTATTTGGAGGCTTTGGATTTCTGATACCTTATTGGGGGTATAGGCTTTATAATATACTCTGTGCCTTGATACTCATACCTCTGCGACAGAGCGGCAGTAAAAAATCGAGTGATTCACTTTCGCTTGCCGGGAGTTCGGACCTGTGGTCGGGATTTACAATCCAAAAGTATTGAAACTATGAGCCCCGACAGAGGGTAAGTAATTGGTGTAACAGATAAAAAAACAGGAACAGGGAGACTCAAAATGGGAAACACAGGCAACAAGGTCATTCTTTCACGGCGCGATTTTATCAAACAGGGCTCCACCGCGGCAGTCGCAGCAGCGGGCCTCTCTGCCCTGGGCGCACCCTCGATCCTCAGGGGGCAGAACCTCAACAGCAATATCAATTTCGGGGTGATCGGCACCGGAGGCCGCGGCTGCTATATGATGAGGCTGATGGCCGGGCACGGAGGGATAACAGTCACCGATGTCTGCGATATCTATCCGCCGCACCTTCAGCAGGGGATCGAGGCTTCGAACAACCCCAAGGTCCGGACCCACGAACAGTGGGAAAAACTGATCGAGCAAAAGGATGTGGATGCGGTGCTTGTTTCTCCCCCGCTTTTTCTGCATGTGCCTTGCAGTGTGGCCGCTCTGGAGGCCGGCAAGCATGTTTACAGCGAAAAGAGCATGGGCCTTACAGTCAAGCAGCTCAACCAGATGACCGCAGCCGTGGAAAAAAGCGACAAAGTTTACCTGGTGGGCTACCAGAGCCGGCTGATGGATTCTTTCGCCGAGGCCAAGCGCCTGGTGCAGGGAGGCTCTTTCGGCAAGATCACCCAGTTCTACGTGCACTACGACCGCAATATAACCTGGCGCAGAGAGGTCGAGGATCCGAAATGGGAGCGGGTTATCAACTGGCGCATGTACAGGGAATACTGCGGGGGTATCCTGACCGAGCTCCTGACCCACCAGATCGACATGGTCCTCGATGTACTGGGCACCAGGCCGGCCAAGGGGGCCTGCAGCGGCAAGATAATGGTCTATAACGACGGCAGGGAGAACCACGACAGCCTGATGGGCTATCTGGAGATGGAAGACGGCGTGCTCGGCTGTGCCAGCGGACACCTCTCCAATGCCCGCTGGGGCAACTGCTGGGCTATCCATGGGACTCACGGGACGATCGAGTTCATGGGCGATGCTTTCCGCATCTTCTGGGAAAAAGAGATCCGGCACCTTCAGACAGTGGGAGTAAAACACAAGTTCCAGCAGATCAAGCTCGGCCAGTCGCTGAATATCAAGGAAAGTCCGATCACCGAGCCGGACAAATTAGTGAATTTCCGGGGATCTACTACAGAGGACGGTTCATCCAGCGCCCTGAAACACTTCTACGACTGTATAAGAAACGGCGCAAAGCCGGTCATGGACGCCGCAAGCGCCCGGCTTAGCTCGATTGCCGCACTTACGCTGTATCATTCAACCCTGGAAGGCGGCAGGCAGTTCACTGTCGAGGAAATCGAGGCCCTAGGGTAAGAAAACCGGAGGATGATCAGCGCGGGTCACCGATAGGTAGATAAATCTTTGTCGAGCTGCCCGGTCGTGGGGTGGGGGCCGGCATCATTTTTGCAAAAACTACGCGGTCGGGGATTATTACTACTCCTGTCCAAAGCAAAAATAATGCCGGCCCCCACCCTGTCACCAGCCCCTTTAAACTGCACACCACAGGGACTAAGCACCCCTTATCCACAGTGTAATTGATCCCGGAAAATTCATAAAAATTTTCCGTTCCCGTTTTTCGTAGGGGCGCACCCGCATAAGCGCTAAGTTGTTGTAATATTCCTAAGCCGGATTATTTACAATAATTCGCAAGTCCTTATAAATGATGATGTTATATCTCATCCCTATGATTGGGAAATTTACACACCCCGCCCGCTTCGCGGGCACCCCTCTCAA
>DATKXY010000270.1:0-13754 GCA_035528795.1 archaeon
AGCCTCCATCCGTGAAAGAACGAGTTTTAACCAGGCAACTGAATCCTTTTTCATTTCAGCAGATCCAAAAGCTTCTCTCTGGCCCGGTCGTAGTCGTCACCGCGCTCTGACCAGGGCACAGGCTCTTTCATGTCTACTTCGTTTAATCCCCTCGGCACCACGCTTTTTATGATTTCGAGCACTCTGTTCCGTCCCGCTTTCTGCTCGGCGAGCCACATGATTTCAAAATCCTGCTGGCCCCTTCGGATATTTTTGAGCTTGATCGAGCCCAGCGGGCGGTTCAGGCCGCGGTCCTCCTCCGGATGAAAAGGCATTCTGCCGGGATAGAACACGATACCTGCTCCATTGGCGAATTCATCACCCCAATTAATAAAGGTCACCGGGTCGGTGAACACGCGCTGGTCAAGACGACCCTTGGGGCCCTGGGAATTGTGCCGCCAATGGGTCCCGTGCCACATGAACCAGGTGTTCACCCCGTAGATATACTTGACCCAGGCGTTCACGCGGAAATCCACAGCCTCGGCCTCCAGGATAGTGGCCCCGTAGCGGGGACGGGCCCCGTTGTAAAACCAGTGGTCCTTACCCTGTTTTTTCAACTGCGGAAATTTCTCGAGGTTCACCCCGTGATAACCGGCCCAGAGGTCGATATCGTCCTTCAGCTCCTCTGTGTACTCGCGGGTGGTAAACACGCTCAGGCGCTTTCCCGGCCCGGGGTTCTGGTGAATCCAGCCCGCGCGCTCCTTGATCCAGGGAAACTGCACCTTCCCGGGTTCATCGATCAGGTACCAGAAATACCGCACATCCGGAGCGTTTTTCTCGAACCACTCCACCCAGAGGTCCGACTCCCGCCGGGCCGACTCTTTATTCGCCATAGCGGAGCCGGTAATCGAGCCGTACATCCCGACCGGAAAGAGGCGCTCGCCGAACCCTTCCCCGGGCCCCTGATAGCCTGCAGCCGGGGTGAATGCGCTGCCGTCGAGATATGGCTTATAGGCTTCCATTATCTCCGTGTTAAAAGGGGAGTTGTGGGCCTTGCACCCGCCCACCAGGTCGATCCGGTGGCGGTGGGACTCGTTTTTGAATAGCCTTTCGACTTCCTCCGGACTGAGCTCAGGGAAATAAGGCTCCACATCGCTGTGAAAAAGCCAGACATTGGAGTGGTTCTCATCCGGGAGATAGTAAGGGAGCAGAGTAACCTCAAGGGGAATGAGAGCCGTCTCCCGGCCCTGCTCGCGCACCCTGACCCTGCCCTGGTACACCCCGGCAGGATAGCTCCTGTCGCGGGGGCAGTGGAGATCGACCCAGAAGCCCTGGTTCTGGACAGCGGCTGCCGGGACAATCTCCAGGGTGTTCTGGCTGCGCCTTTCCTCTCTCCTGGCCCGTGGAATATCGACAGGGAAACCGCCGCGGCCGGATCTGGCATCCGGAGGTATCAAAGGGTCAGGTATCCAGCCGGTCATGCGCTTGGGCGCTGAGGCCTCAGAGCCGTAAAACCAGAGAGGCTTAGTCGGCCGCCGCACCCGGATGTAATGCTCGCTGAAAACCTCGATTGTCCCGCCGGGACCGTAACTCGGAGGGCTGGATGCACCGATCACCCTGCCGGACTTCTGATCTAGAGGCGGCTCGACCCATACCTCCACAGCTTTTGCCCCAAAGCTGTCCGCTTCCACAATCACCTGGAAAGCGAGCACCTCGTTGTACAATCCTCTCAAGCTGATAGTCTTTCCATCCCAGACACTGTTCGAATGTTTAGCTGGGTGGTCGGCCTGGTAACGGTATACTTTCTCGCCGTCACCCACCACCCAGACTCCAGTGACCGAACCGTGAAGCGGAAAAAGAAAGGCCGTGCCTATCAGACACAACAGGATTCCCGGAACCCGGATTTCCTTTGAGTCACTCAAAATTCACCTCCCCTAAGCTGTGATCGGTTATCTCAAGCTCTTGAATTTTCTCTAAGCCCTCGAGCCTGACCCGGTATTTTCCGGGCGAGAGGTCGATAAAAGCGAACCGGCCGTGATAGTCGGTCAGGGCCTCCTGCCGTGTCTCCCCCTCCAGGGTCACCTGCGCCCCGCTGACCGGAAGGCCGTCCTTGCGCACCGCCCCCATGACTGCATAGGTGATATCAGGGCCGCTGAGCCTGTAAGGTTTATCCGCCCGGGGATCGAGCTCGACCCGGTATTCTCCATTCGCCAGGCTCAAAGCCACTCTTTCCGGTGAGGACCCGATCAGCTCGACTTGCGGGATCTCGTCTCCTCTCTCCCTGAGATCAGGAACATAGAGCGCTGTGAGAAATATCGTTGTATCCGCAGGCGGCGCTTTTATCTCAAGGCGCCAGGCAATATCGTGCTGGCCGTTATAAGCCGGTATAGTTTCCCAGTTGTTGCCGCCGTAGGCAAAAGTCTTACCGGGTCCTCCGGCCACCTGCAAGCTGCCCCCGCGCGGGAGCAAGCTGTAGGCAGTCACAAAGGCCCTGCCCGATGGCCGAGTCCGGGCTAGATTATTTTCAACAAGCAGCTGATCCTGGGTGTGCATGATAAAAGTTTTCTCGAAGTCCGCTCGCGCCGAGACCACCAGGTCGCACAACACTATCCATTCCGGCTTGATAAACAGGATCTGGCGGCACCAGCGTCTTACTTTATCCGGGTTATATGCTCCTGCCGCCTCACCGGCTGCGAAATCATGGGAGCGGTCAGTTAGAAAGACTGTCACTTTTCCGGTTTCACGCATTTTGCGCTGGGCGCGCCACTCGGCCACTGTGGAAGGCTTCAATGTCCAGTTCTGGACAATCTGGCCCCCGTCATTTGCCGGTTCCGGGACCTGACCGGGCCCCCGGAAGCGCTCATCAGGGTCCATGACTAAAATACAGTTATGGCTGATAGTGCGGATGCGCCAGTTGACATAATGCTCGTGAACGCTCCCGTCGTAAACTCCAGGCTCGATCACCAGGGGTTGGAATCTGAACAGGGTAAAAGAACCCTGGGCGGCGTGCTGATGGTAGGTATACCAGGGGCCGCAGTGGAAACTCAGGAATGCGGCGCTCTTGCACCAGCAATCTCTCATCAGGGCCAGTCCAACCCCGGGGATAAGCCAAGAGGTGGGGAGCGGGTCATCCGGGAATTTTTTCACGGATGGGTCGAAGAAAAGCAGGTCCCAGTAGGGACGGCGGACTCTCAGGGTATCGGCGAACTGTTCGATCCAAAAACGGGCCGCCCCGGAGCCGAACTCTCCAGCCAGAAAGGTCATCATTTCCCGGTCATGGGGCATGACCATTGGGAAATCGTTGTCCTCGTAAGGCAGAAGGAAGCTGCCATCCGGGCTGGTGCCATAGTAGATCCAGTAGATCTTGTCCCGCCAGTAATTACTGTTGCTGATCAAGTCTCCCAGGCCGGCCGAGCGCCAGGCCAGCAGAATCTGAATGGCGTACAGGGCGCCGTGACGGTCGTAATCGTAGCCCTCGGGCCAGCCCCCGCCCCAGCCTGCGCGGCCTGCCATATCGTTGTCCGGATAACCGTCACCCAGGACCTTGAGCAGCTCCTGCATCTCTTTTTCCACACCAGGCCAGAGCTCCTGTGCCCGTGGATCATCATCCCAGGCTGCGAGTACAGCCATCCCCTGGCCCATGTGCCTGCCCCGACAGTAGTTATGGTAAACAGCCGACATGTCGTAGTGCTCTCCCACCTTTTCGGCAGACTCGATCAAACGCCCGGCGAAAGCCTTGCGCTCCTGCTCACTCAGAGCCTCGTAGGCCCAGTCATATGCCAGAGAGCGCTCTACCAGGTTCTCATAACGGTCAACGGTACCATCGAGGGCTTTTCGCAAGCCGGCCAGCCTGGTGGTATCCCCGGTAAGCAAGAAACAGAGCGCAATGTCAGCCGGGGAGCCTGAGCTTTTCACCCGCTCCCAGATTACGGCGTATTCCTGTTGAGCGATCCGCCCGCGCAACTGTTCCACACCAGGCACTTTGCCTGTTCCCTGACTGTTGATATACAGCCGGGGGTGAGGTCTGAGCTCCAATCCCGAAGCCGGCGCAGCAAGCCACAACAGCCCCAAAGCCAGCCAGAAAAATCTTCCGGCAACCATAGCGAATCCCTCCTGTAAGATTCAACGAAAGATAAAAGTGCTCCAGGCGCCGAAATCCGGCGAAAAAACAGCCTTCCATTTCTTGAACAGGCGCAT
This sequence comes from archaeon, assembly GCA_035528795.1. Classification (GTDB taxonomy): domain Bacteria; phylum Gemmatimonadota; class Glassbacteria; order GWA2-58-10; family GWA2-58-10; genus DATKXY01. The sequence goes on from DATKXY010000270.1 coordinate 4,177, forward strand.
GTAACGGGCCTGTCAAGCCCCTGCGCCCTCAGTCATTGATAGATAAGCAGGCTGTTAAGACGCGGGACTCCGTCGCCGCCCACTTTTTTGATTTCCAACAAGTGTGATCCATCTCCCAGATCGTAATACCAGAAAAGAGGGGTGCGACGGTCGTGGTAATCGCTGACCAGGGTCACGCTCTCGATCATTTTCCCATCCACCCGCACCTCACAAAGAGCCTCACCGCTCGTTTCGTACATGCCGCCTTCGACCACAAAAGCACGGCCTTCGAAAGTGGCTGAAAAAGTGTCCTCCAGGTCCTGTCTATCGAGATTTTCAATCCGCACCGGAGTGAGGCCTTCGAAGCCGATCTCCGCCTTTTCCGGGGCGATAGGTTTCTGGCGCTTGATGACCCAGGTATCTCCATCCACTTTGCCGCCCCCGCGCCGGACAAGCTCGGCGGCCAGGCGGTAGTTAACCTCATATACATCCTTCAAGCTGTAATTACAGTAGTTTAACTTCTGGTCCTCTATCTTTTCCAGCCCGCGCTTCCAGGGTTCGGGGATCTTTTCGAATCCGAGCAGTGTGCCCAGGATACCCGCTGCATTCGAGGGGTTGCAGTCGGAGTCCTGGCCGCAGCGGGTCGAGATTTCAGTAGTCTTTCCAAAATCCCCGTTTCCATAGAGCAGGCCGATAGCGATATAGGCCCCGTTGAGCTTGGCATCTATATTACCCGGCTGCAGGGCGCATTCCGGGCAGCCCACATCCTCGGACCACTTTTTCTGCACCTCGAACCAGCAGCGGTGCCAGTCATCGGGATAGGCGCGCCACCATTCGATTACATCCGCTATGCACCGGGCGTAACCGCTGGCTGGGGGGAGGCTCTGAAGGGCTTTCTCCACCACAGTAACAATGTCCGATTCTACATATGCATGGGTGTAAGCTGAGGCGACAAATACTCCCCCGTACACTCCGTCACCATAGTTCATGATATGCCCCACCTTGTCGCAGTACCCGAGCGCTGTCACCGGCATCCCTGGACAGAGCAGGCCGATAAAGTCAGCCTCGATCTGGAAATCGATATCATCGGCATGGGGGTTGTTCTTCCAGTAGCCCGAGGCGGGAGGCATGATTCCGTGGAGAATGTTCCAGCGCCCGGCCTGGTTGGCGTGCCAGAGACTGAAACCGGCATGGGCGAACTTGAGCGCCATGGCATCTACCGGCGCATCAAGGCCCAGACTGTCCAGCACAGCCAGGAAGGAAAGGTCCATGTAGAGATCATCATTGTTGAAATAGCGCACCAGGTTTTTTTCACTGACCTCAATAGGAACATACTCCTGGATCCAGCTTCCCGGCCAGCGGAACTCCGTGGGGGCGCCATAGGTGACCCCTATTGTCTGGCCCACCCAGCCTCCTTTTATTTTATCCCGCATTACATCCGCGCTTATCCTGACTGTTTCCTCCTGCTTTGGAGAGCAGCCAAAAACGAACAATATAACCAGCAGAGCTGCGAGCTTAGAGCAAAACATCACTTTAGACATGATAGAAACTCCTGTGGAATGGGTTATAAAACCTGTTTCAGGACGGATTGTCACGCATTCAATGTGCTCAGATATTTTTGACAAATTAGAAATCGAATAAGTCTGTGATAAGCTTGACTAAAGTTAACGCAACCCGGATAATGATTCAAGAAAGATCAATTATAGCTCTAGCGGCCGGGTTATAGGAAAAAGAACGAAAATTAAAAATTATGGTTGATTTTTAGCTGAATTAATTTATGCTATAGCGGGTTGATCCGGAATTTTTTGAGGATGACCTGTGAGGCTTCTTGAAAACGAGGCGGTTTTTTAAGCTAATGCGGGTAATACCACAGAATGCAAGGCACTTTTTAACCGGCAATGGAAGAATGGCTGCGGTTTTGTGAAACCGCGTCTCTTTTTAATTTGCAGATATTTTTTTATTATAATGATGAGAGTCGAATCTCAGTCTCCGGTAAAAATGAACAAGCCAAGGAGCGGTTAAGTTGATAAATCCCCCCCGGAGAGAGAAGCTGCCAGCTCACCTGGAATCTTCCGGGAAAACCGGGAAGCTTGACCGGCTGGTCCAGCGCTGCCAGCAGGCGCTTTTTGAGAAAATGCCGGTCAGCGAGGCTCTCTCGCCGGAAGAGCTCGATCTGTTGCGCAAAAGGTACAGTCATTTCGCGGACCGGCGGAATGACGAGGGCTTCCTTACAGGCAGCTCTCACGTGGTGACCAGGGTTTCCACCCCAAGGCCTTATATTCATCTGATTTGCAGCAACCATTCCAGGGAGTACGGCATATACGGCTCTTTCTGGGACGAGAGCGGGTCGGGGTTCTCTTGTCTGGACTCAGTGCTTGCCGGCCCGGTCACCTCGCACAAGGACCCTTCCTATGTGCCCACAGCGCCCAGGGCCACTGACCATCGGAGCTTTTTCCTGCGCGAGCGAATGAATGTAAAAAGTGACAAACCGGTGGAAATCTGGCACATGATTCCCCAGCGAGGTCGCGAGGAAGAAGCCTATGACACGTTCCGCTGCGAACAGGGACTGGGTACTGTGCGCATCATCTCGAGCCGGAACGATGTCTTTTGCGAGCTGCTCGTTTTCGTGCCGGTCGACGATCCTCTCGAGGTCTGGCGCCTGAGGCTTGTCAACAAAGCGCGGAAACACCGCCTGTTGAGCCTGTTCCTGTCTGTCAACTGGGGCCTGGAGTCCTACCCGGCTTACTATTTCGACCCGCGGGTTGTGGGCCAGGGAATCGTTATGGAAGAGCTGAGCGCACTCATCGCCCTGAACAACGACAAAAACAACAAGCATCCCCGTGCAGGGTTCCTGATGAGCCGGGAACGGTTTGATGGGTTCGACATGTCGGGTGAGGACTTTACCGGCGGGGGCCACTTCCGGATTTTCACCAGGGCAGTGGAAGAGGGTTTATGCAGAGGGTCCAGGGGCGTGCAGCCTTACCAGGGCCTGATAGCCGCCATGCAGTTCGATCTCGAACTCGAGACCAGCCAGGAGCTGACCCTTGATTTCCTGCTCGGAGTTACAGACCCCCAACCGGAAACAGCGCGCCTCGAGCTCGCCGGCCTGAGAGAGAGGTATTTCAAGGACAAGGGGATTGAGAACCAGCTTGCCCGGCTCAAGAGCTCCTGGAGCGATATGATAAACCGTCACATGGTAAAGACCCCGGATATGGAAATCGACCGCTTCTTCAACATCTGGTCAAAATACCAGGCCAAAAACACCTCCCGCTTATTCCTCGCCCTGGACAAGGTTCCATATCGGGATATACTGCAATACCTGATGAGTATCTGCTCTTTCAATCCGGAGTATGCAACCGCCCACTTTCCCACAGTGCTTCGCCATCAGTTCCCGGATGGCCGGGCCATGCGCCAGTTCGCCAAATTCGAGGGAGCGCCCCACGATTTGCGCATGTACATGGACTCGACGAGCTGGATTCCCGACACCATGGTCGAGTATGTTAAGGAGACAGGGGATGCAGCCCTGCTCGAGCATGAGGAGGGCTTCTACAACCCTGAAACAGACCGGGTGGAAACCCATGACAAGGCTGCGTTATACGAGCATGCCCTGCGCGGCCTGAAAGGGCTGTACGGGCACCGGGGAGCCAATGGCCTGTGTCGGATCGGCCACGGGGACTGGAACGACTCCCTTGACTGTGTAGGGAAAAACGGGGAGGGGCTCAGCGTGTGGCTCTCCATGGCCCTGGTATATGCAGCCCGCAAATTCCGCGAGCTGGCTGCCTGGCTGGGCGATGAAGAGAATGTTAAGCTGATGGACCTTATCGCCGATGACATGACCCGGACTATCAACCGCACCGCCTGGGACGGACATCATTATGTGTACGCATTCATGCCCGATGGCACCCCCGTGGGTTCATCCCGGAATGCGGAGGGGAAAATCCATCTCAATGTCAATGCCTGGTCCCTGTTCAATGGAGTGGCTGAAAAAGGAGGCCGCCTGGAGCAGGTGCTCGAGGCTGTCTCCGAGCTCGACACTCCCCTGGGACACCTCCTTCTATATCCCCCCTATACCCAGAAAAGCCGCTACGTGGGAAGGATCGCCGATATCGTGCCAGGACAGTTCGAGAACGGATCCATTTATACCCACGGCCAGAGCTTTTTAATCTACGGTCTGGTCATGCTGGGCCGGGGGGATGAGGCCTTCAGGGAGTTGAAAAAGTGTTTGCCCGGATCTACGGTTCCTGATATCGCCACCGGTCCGCTGCATCAGCTATCCAATTTTACCGTTGGCATAGCTCATGAGCATTTCGGGCGGAACCTCTACAGCAATTTCACCGGCTCCCTCGCCTGGCTCCGCAAATCCCTGGACCGGATGCTCGGGCTGCTGGCTGATTTCGATAACCTGGTTATCGACCCGATTGTCCCCGCAGAATGGAAAAACTACGAGGTACTCAAACAGTTCCGCGGCTGCCGGGTGCATGCATCTTTTCACAACCCCGAGGGGAAAAACCGCGGAGTGGTCTCGGCGAAAATCGACGGGGAATCGCTGCCTGTGAAGGGGAAAAAAGTGCTGGTTCCGGTCGAGCGTTTCCAGGGAGTGCAAAAGGTTCGGGTAGAGGTGGTGATGGGGGAATTACCGCAGCGCTGATCAGGCGTCTTTAAAAAGAAAAACTAACCCGAATTAATAATAATTTAAGCTAACAATCAAAATATCTGTTTAAAGATACGGATCTGAGCCTTCTCAAGAGGTAAAAACATGACTGTCCTGAATAAAACTGGCCAAAAAGTGTTCCTGACCGATTATACCTGGAAAGAGCTTTCCGAATTACCTGAAAAAAAAGAGCTGAAATTCTTGCTGCCCCTGGGAGCCACCGAGGAACACGGCTACCACCTGCCCCTGGGATCAGACACCCTCCAGGCCTCGAAAGTAGCCCAAATGGCCGCACAAAGGGTCCCGGGCGTAATTGTAATGCCGGAGATAAGCTACGGTTCCTGTGTGGATACCATGAATTTCTGCGGCACAATCCATATAAGCGGCACCACCTTGGGTTCTCTGGTAACTGATATAGCAGAGAGCCTTTATCGCCACGGATTTCGCAAGCTGGTTATTTTCAACGGTCATGGCGGGAACAAAGGGGTCGCGGACACAGGCCTGCGGGAGGCCCTCCACAATCTGACTCCGCCGGGCAAGGAGTTTGCTCCTGATTTTGACATCTATTTATTGAACGCTTATGAAAGACCCGGCCAACAGATCAGCCCTTTGGTGGAAGGCAAGGACTGGGGTCACGCCTGCGAGATAGAAACCTCTGTCATGCTTGTCCTGGCCCCGGAGGCTGTGGACATGAAACAGGCGGTGGAGGAGTACATGCCTGGAGACTCATACACTGTCTGGCGGGTGCGGGATATGAAAACCGTCTCGCAAAGCGGGGTCCACGGCGCTGCGAATCTCGCGACCCCCAAAAAAGGGAAACAAGTGCTCGAATTGCTTGTCTCGGACCTGGTGAGCCTGCTCGAGCGGATTTAGCTGAACTAGCCGGCCTGTAAGGAATTAATTATTAGCGCGAGATAGCTCGCGGAAATTTGAAGGGCGAATCACGAGTCGCCTTCAACCATTCACCTGTTCACCTTGAATTACAAAAAATAATCTGTCAAGAAACCTTTGAGAAATGTTATTATTTTCCCTAAAAAACATTTATTGCTTTTTATAACGCTTTAATAATCAACAGGTTATTGCAGAGGTGGTTCGCGAACCGCTCTGGCAGATCGAATATTATCCTTTTATCTTGGATTTTTTCAAAAGTCTCTGTCAAACAATTTTCGAGTGAAGCACTGGGGAGGAATAATGGTACTGGCATCGAGAGTGGATCTGGTTGTGGTCGGGGTATATATGGTCCTGATGGTGGCAATCGGGGTAGTGATGTCGATTTTCAACAAGAGCGACAGTGATTTTTTCAAAAGCGGCAACAAGATGCCGTGGTGGCTCTCCGGCATCTCATTATTCATGTGCACGTTCAGCGTTTATACCTTTACCGGCGCGGCGGGCCTTGCATACCGGGCGCCGAGCATAGCTCTCATTATGTATCTCTCGAATGCCGTGGTAATGATCTTTTCTGTCTGGTTTCTGGCCAGCCGCTGGCGCCGCTCTCGCGCTGACACGGTCATGAGTTATCTCTCCGAGCGCTATGGGGTTTCGACCAATCAGCTCTATAGCTGGACCCACCTCGGAGTGGCTATCGTCCAGGGAGGAGTGATGCTTCTGGCCCTGGGAAAGTTTGTCTCCGTGGCCCTGGGGACCGGTCTGGGGATTACCATTATTGTCTGCGGCCTGGTTATCGCACTCTATTGCATTATCGGCGGGCTGTGGGGCGTAGTGGTCACTGATACATTGCAGTTCATGGTGCTCTTTCCCTGCGCTTTGATAGTGATGTTCCTGAGCGTTTACGAACTCGGTGGGCTCTCTCCCCTAGTGACCCAGGCGCCGGAAGGATTCTGGAAAATCCAGACCCAGGAGTTCGGCTGGACTTTCCTTCTGGCCAATGCGGTAATGATGACTTTCGCCATGTCCAGCGGCGCGGCAGCCCAGCGTTATTTCTCGGTCAAGAATGAAAAGGAAGCCCGCAAGGTGGCCCTGATCACCATGATACTGCTTCTTTTCGCCCCGGCGATCTGGCTCCTGCCACCTATTGTCACCCGGATTCTCGATCTGGATCTCGCTTCTATCACTCTCGGTCTCAATGCGCCCCAGGAAGCTGCTTATGTAGCCTTTTGCCTCAAGTTTCTGCCCCATGGAGCGATCGGGATCATGCTGGCCGCAATGCTGTCCGCCACCATGAGCTCCTTGAGCGGCTCGTTCAATGTTTACGCTGCCGTAATTACCGAGGACATAATCAAGCAGGTCTTCTGGAAAAAGGCGACCGCCAAGAAGCTGCTCCTGATCGGCCGTATCGTGACCCTGGTGCTGGGAACACTGGTGATTATAGCCGCCATAATGCAGGCTGAGGCCAAGGGGGGAGTATTTATCCTGATGTTGACAATTGGCGGTGTGGTTATCGTACCGGCCGGCATCCCGATCATATTCGGCCTGATTTACCCGCACACACCCAGATGGGCCGGGCTGGCCTCTTATGGTGCCGGGCTTCTCATCGGCATGCTCTACCTGGTGCTGGGCAAGGAGATCACTTTTACCCAGCAGATCTTTGGTGTCGGGGGAATCAGCGCCTTGATCTATTTTCTGCCGGGAATATTTATCAAAGCCAAAGGCGAATACAAGAAAGCGCTGGAGAGATTCTTCCGGAAAGTCACCACTCCTGTCTCGATCGAGGAAGTGGGCGATACCGAAACCACGGATGTGGGAAGCTTCATGATCACCGGCTGGACAACAGTAGGGATGGGAGCAGCGATGATGGCTCTGGTTCTACTCGATGTGGGGTTTGTGGGAAAAATGATCAATTTATCTATCGGAGCGTTTGTGACCGTAATCGGAGCAATTATTCTTTTTGCCTCCAGATACGTGACTCGAAAGAAAAAACCCTACTCTGCGATATCCTGACCCCGGCAGCCATTTTTTATGCTCGTACTCGTATGTTAACCTAATGTGTCATTACATATAGGCTACAAGGCTGTGGGCTGTAGGCTGTAGGTATAAGCTGTGGGTTTCCCATCTGAGGGCAATCAATGAGAGATCATACAAAACTACGGGCTTTCGAACTTGCGGGTTCTCTGGCCTTGGCCGTTTACCGAGCCACGAAACCATTTCCATAGGAAGAACTATTCGGCCTGATTTCATAGATGCGCTGAGCGGCTGTCTCGGTGGCTTCAAAAACGAGTGAGGACTGTATTCTTTAGGCGCGAAACAGAATATTTTCGTTTCTTGGAGATGGCCTTTGGTTCCTCACCTGAAGTGGAATACCAAACAGCCCTTGCCTGACGCTTAGAATACCTCTATGATTCTGATTACCAGAAGCTGCGTAATTTGTGCGTCGAGACTGTGAAAGTCCTTGGCGCACTGCTGAAATCTCTAAGATAAAACCCTACAGCCTATAGCCCACAGCCTACTGCCTTACAACTAAAAGTCCGTGGAAAAAAGAATATACCATGCATGTTTAATTGCAAAAGCGCTATTAGTATCGATCTTAAGGGCAGGGCTTCACGCTGACATAATCTTTTACCGTATCTCCTGTGATCAGGGAGTAATAGAAGAGAAAATCATCCATGCAGGTCCTCCCGTCGTGGTTCCGAAATACCCAGGCCCTGCATTCCTCCCCTTTCTGCTTAATATAATCACGGTCACCGCACTTAATAATCTGGGAGTATATTTCATCCTCGGAACTGCAATTCAAAATTGGCGGGAGATCCTGGCCGTACAGAAGCCGTGCGGAATCTTGATGGAGATAAACAAGCACCGGTTTTCCAACCGACATCGCCTCACAGGAGATCATTCCCACCCCGCCCACATCGAACTGATCCACTACCACATCAGAATCGGCGTACTGCTGAAACAGCTCGTCCCTGGTGAGATGCCCTTTCCAGATAAAAAAGTCTTCCATTCTCTCGGCCCGGATGATTTTTTTTGCTTCGTCGCGATCGCTGCCTCTGTACAAAATAACGCATTTTGCCTTTAAGCCTTCTCGAACCGCCCGAATGAAGGCCCGGATAAACCTGTCGCTTCCTTTGGCGGAAACCCTGTGCGCCCCGGGATCGTTCACCTTCCAGTCCAGGTGCGAAGGATGGAAGAAAATTATTTCCTCTCCCGGTTTTCTGCCTGTAAGTTCTTGTCTTTCAAGATAATATGGATATCGCAAAAAAACCGCATTGAATATTTTATATCGAATGAGATTTTTCAGGGCATGCGGATACGGTGCAGTCCATGTCAGGCTCGATGTTTTAAGATGAAACCTGTATAAACAGGAAAGCGCCCTTTTTTGGGCGATCAACTCCATTATATCGGATCCTGTGGTAAGATTTATAATCGGGGGGAAAAAGGGAAGAAAGCGCAGAAAAAAGAGGTGTCTTAAACCGGACAGCAAACCAAGGTTTATATCAATAATGAGCCTGCATTTTTTTGCCTGCCGAAAAAGATCCAATGGAGTCTTAAAAAGATAGATATTCTCCTTCCCGAGGCATTCGGAAAAAGAACTTTTCCTTGTGCAATAATCCCTTAGACCGCTGCCGTTCTTATCGTGCGGGCGGAAAACAACGCAGCTCAAACCATTCTTGAGTACGGATTCGGCCAGGATATAGTCATATCCCACTATCCTGCCGATAACTCCGACCTGAAACATAGACATTGGCTCCAGGAACAGACTTGTATAAATCGTCCAACAAGAAAAACCTGCCATTAGTCTGACATATGTTTTTGATACCACTCTGCGGTTTTCCTGATCCCCTCCTCCAGGTCGACCTGCGCCGTGAAACCCAGAAGCTCTTTGGCCTTGGAGATTTCGGGGATGCGGAGATCGATATCAGCCGAAAGCGCGGGCTTGAAAACGATCTTCGATCTGGAATCGAGCACCCGGCAGACTGTCTGGGCCAGGCCGAAAATAGTGGTCACGGCCCTGGAGTTGCCGATATTGAAAGTCTGGCCGACAGCGTTTGGATTT
>DATKXY010000271.1:0-12124 GCA_035528795.1 archaeon
CCGAGTCTTTAAAAGATACTCAGGCTGCGGTGATGCTGGAATGCAATATCGATGACATGAACCCGCAGTATTACGGCTACCTGATGGATCAGCTCTTTGAAGCCGGGGCTTTGGATGTGTTTTTCACCCCGGTCCAGATGAAAAAAAACCGGCCTGGCATAATGCTTCAGGTCCTGACTGACAATGTCAAGCTCCAGGATCTGGCCCGCATTATCCTCACCGAATCGACTACTATCGGGGTCCGCTACCATGGAGTAAACCGGATCGTACTGGCCCGGGAAACTAAGGAAGTGGAAACTCCATGGGGGAATTTCCATATCAAGGTGGTCACCCTGCCCGATGGTTCCAGACGGGCAAGGCCTGAATTCGAAGACCTGCGCCAGGCCGCACAAAGAACAGGCCTGCCTCTGCTTGAAATTGCCGGTCGGCTGGACGCCTATTTGAACAAGACTGAATCTTAAGCGTTGATTAAAAAGAAAATTACTTGACGGTTTTCATGCGGTTTTGCCATAAGGGAAAATCCCTGGGGATATTCAGTCGCTTTTATGGCGGGGTGAGCTCTCAGCCGGCAGGATATATTATCAACCAGACCAAATTATGGACTCTGAATCTCTAATTCTGGACAAGCTTTGTTTTGCCTATCCCAACCAGCCTGATCACCCTGTGTTCGAGGCACTTTCAGCGAAAATTCCGCTTTCGGGCAACACCCTGATACTGGGGGCCAACTCATCCGGTAAAACCGCTCTGGCCCGGATTCTGGGCGGTCTGGATCCGCCGCTTAAAGGCGGGCTTATCTGGCCTGAGCCGCAAGAAGATCGGAACAGTTACGGTTGGGAGAGGCCTGCTGCAGGAGTTGTTTTCGAGAATGCCCATTTCCAGTTTCATACCTTTACTGTCAAAGAGGAACTCGGCATCGGGCTCCTTTACAGGGGAGCATCACCGGAAGACGGGCGAAAGGCTTTACAGGAAGCTGCCGATAAACTGGGTATGGCGCCTTATATGGACTGTTCCATCCAGGAGTTGAATCAAAAGGAGCAGCTTGCGGTTCTCGTGGCGAGCTTTATGTTGCTTAAGCCGCGCATGCTTGTCCTTGATTTTTCGCTTTCCGGCCTGGACAGGTGGTTTCGCGGCCTGCTGCTGAATTTATGCGAAGAGGGGCCTGCCCTGGTGGTAATCAGCAGGATGGCGCAAGATCTGGCGTTTGTCGGCTCCGGAAGCAGGGCTTTCATTCTCGAACAGGGAAGCCTTCTGCCGCTTTCCACTCCGCTTGATGATCCGGAGCTCATCCTGCGGTTGGCAAGCTCAGGCATCCGCCTGCCCTGGTATGCGCCACTGGCGGCGGCCCTGCGGCGAAAAGGGCTGCTGAGCGGACTTTTTTACGAACAGGAGGAAGAGTTTTCGCAGGCAGTGAAGAAGCTGGCGCAGACAGGCAAAAGCTGAAACATGCTTTTAACCTGAATTATGCGTAAATTCATCGCTCACAGGGGGAGGGGGCAGGCACAATTTTTGCGCCACTCCCGATTAAGTATGCAAGGCTGCAGTGTGTTAGCAAAAATTGTGCCTGCCCCCCTACCTTGGCGAACAGGCGACGGTTTGTGAATACTGCATTATCGCGAGCCTGTCCGGGGTTTTAAAAATACTATGGATTAAAGGCAGAAAGCAGAAGTACACATTCAACCTGAGGGGAACAAACTGTATTTGGATAAGTATAAAATTTGATTATTTATAAATTGAAATCGCGCTTGGTTTTTAAAGATTTCAACAGAGTAGAGTTTTAACGGCCGTTCTAGAATTAATCCAAGCTTCACTGTTTATCCGGTTGATCTTTTAAATTGTATCTGATAATTTTATAATAAGATATAATCCCGAGAAGTACCTGACTACAGGGGGGAAGCTGAAGTGGAGTCAGTGCGGAAGTTCCCTTATTTTGGCCTGTCACCCTTATCTCTGAGTGCGGTGGGCTTTATTTGCCTCTTTTTCTTTTACGCCTTGGATTTAACGGCTCAGTTCGTTCCTTTCGGCCAGAACAAGGTTCAGTACAGTGAATTCGACTGGCGGATTCTGGCAGGGGAGCACATTGATCTTTACTATTATCCGGAAGAGGAGGAGATCGCTTACCTGGCATTGAAAGAGGCAGAGGAAGCATATAACACTCTCTCCTTGCGTTTCAACCATCATGTTTTCCGCCGCGTCCCTCTGATCATTTACAGCGCACACCACTACTTCCAGCAGACCAACATAATCGAAAGCTTCATCCCGGAGGGAGTCGGCGGGTTTACCGAATACCTGAAAGGGCGGGTTGTGCTGCCTTTCAACGGTTCGTTCAATGATTTCCGTCATGTGCTGTGGCACGAAATGGTACACGTTTTCCAGATCAGCAAAGCCGTCCAGACTTACAGAACACATCCGCGCAGGATCAAAGCCCGCTTGCCTTTATGGTGGACCGAAGGCCTGGCGGAATATTACAGCACCCAATGGGATACCCAGGCTGACATGTATGTGCGCGATATGGTTCTCAACAACCTTGTGCCCCCGATCAAGAACCTGGATATCTACAGCTACTCCGGCATCATTTACAAACTGGGCGAATCGGTTTTCCGGATGCTGGGAGAGCGCTACGGAGATGATATGATCGTGCGTATGTACGAGAATCTCTGGCAGTTCAATGACTTCAACGAACTGTTCGAATATATCTACGGGATCAAGCTCGATGATTTCAGCGAACACTGGGTTAACGGGCTGAAAAAGCGCTACTATCCGGATATTCAGGATAAAGATGAGCTGAAAATAACCGGGGTGACGAAAGTGGCCACTAAAAGCTGGGCCAATATGCACCCCTCGGTTTACAGGTCCCCATCCTCCGGCAAGCAGCGGGTAGTTTTTGTCTCTCCCCGTACCGGTTACCTGGATATCTACAGCGTCCTTTTGGCGGAAGGGGAAAAGGACCGGAAAAAGCATATCAAGGGCGGCCGGAGTGCTGAATACGAATCTTTCCACCCGTTCCGCACGCGGATGGATATCAGTAAAAACGGGATTCTGCTTTTTATCAGCAAGTTCAATGATAAGGACGCACTCTTCCTCTATGACCTGGAACACGACCGCAAGGTACACACTTACAGGTTCAAGGGTCTTGTCGGTATCAGCTCGCCCTCCTGGGGCCCGGATGAAAAGCAGATTGTTTTCAGCGGCCTCAGTGTCTCAGGCTTCTCGGATATTTATCTTTTCGATTTGGAATCCGAGCGCCTCACCCGTCTCACCAATGACAGGTACGCGGATGACTACCCTGATTTTTCTCCGGACGGGCGTTATGTGGTATTCAGCTCCGACCGGACCGTTTACGGCGAAAAAGGCTCCCGGAACCTGTTTCTCTACGACTTTGAGACAGGGGAAATAGACTATCTTACTCTGGGACTCTGGATCGACACCCAGCCGCGCTTTTCAGAAGACGGTTCCAGGATAGCTTTCGTATCCGACCGCAATGGACTTCCCAATATTTATCTTGTCGACCACCAGGGCACTGGCACCCGGATAACCAACATTTTCAACGGTATGTTCGGTTTCGACTGGACTGCCGCCGACTCCGGATTCTGTTTTACAGCCCTGGACGCCCAGACAATGGGGATCTACTATCTCAAAATGCCCGATTCAGCAGTGGATTCGATCAGCCTTGACCGGGAATCTCAAATTACCCAATGGGAATGGGAGGATCATAAGGATCGACCCGAAAGCCAGAAGGCTGAAAAGAAGCCTTACAAGCGCGATTTTACCCTAGATTTCGCTTATACGCAGATCGGCTATTCCCCGAATGCCTATTATGGCAGCAGCTATGGATCAGCGTTCTTTATGTTCTCGGACATGATGAATGACGAGATGATCTTTATCGCTGCGGGTAACTCTGCCACCTCCACAGATGATTTCTGGGACAGTTTCTCAGGCCAGGTCATGTACTATAATCGTAAAAGCCGGGTCAATTACGGTTTCGGGGCGTTCCGCTTTGCAGGCACTTTTGTGGATTTCATCCGGGATGAACTGTTTTACGAGCGCGATAATGGTGTGTTCGGGCTCCTGAGCTACCCGCTGTCCAGGTTTTTCCGGATCGAGACAAGCATGGGTTTCATGAAGAGTTATCGGGAAGATTACTTCCTGGAGATGATCAGGGATTCATACCTGGTGACCAATACGATCTCTTTGATCAAGGATACCTCGCTTTTTATTCCTTACGGCCCTGTGGACGGTGAGCGCTGGCACCTGGGGATGGCCCTTACCACAGATTTGAGCGAAGGCCGGACCGATAATATTTCGATGTTGCTCGATATGAGAAAATACTTTAGATTGACCACCTACAGTACCTATGCAGTGAGGATTCAGGGATATTATAGCGGGGGAAATATCCCGTTTCGCTATATAATGGGAGGAAGCTGGTCACTGCGCGGCTATCCCCGCTGGTCGATTATCGGCTCCCGCATGGTTTTGTTCAACCAGGAGGTCCGGTTTCCTCTCTATCACCGTTTGGATGTCTACCTGGGCCTGGGCCGGCTCCCGCTGCCCGGGATAGAAGGAGCGTTGTTTTTCGATATGGGGAATGCCTGGGATAAAGGCGAGAGTTATCCAGGGCTTTTGGCAAGCGCCGGTTTTGGTTTCCGGATGAGCCTGGGGGGACCGCTGATATTAAGACTGGATCGGGCGAGGCGGATAAACTGGCTGCAAGGAGAATATGGTAAAAGCAAATTCTCCAAAAAATATTATACCAACTTTTTCTTCGGGTACGACTACTAAATGAAAATTCGCTGCCCCCAGTGCCAGCGCCATTTCGAATACGACCCGGCCGGCGGCCCGGCGCATTGTCCGTACGATGACTGCGGCTGGTCTTTCCAGGGCCAAGCTGATCAGAAAAGCCCTCCCGTTGAAGCCCAACCTGAGCTGCTGGATGGAAAATGGGTCTCGACCGGAACTCAACAGATCGTAAAGGGGGGCGGAAAAGCGCTGGTCGGCCCGGACCGCAGCGTGCCCTCAGACAGCTACCTTCCTTCAGGGCCTCCACAGGTCAACTATATCCGCTGTCCAGGTTGCCGCACACTCTTGCTGGATGACTCGGATTCCTGTCCGGTTTGCGGCCTGAACCTCCATAAAGCGTTCCGCGAACGCGAGGGGATCAGGGCTATCTTTGATCTTTCCGGGGACATAACTTTCACTCCGCGCATGGTGGCGTTTCTTTTTCTCGCCACTCTGGCCGCCATTTTGACATTCACCTGGATTCTTTCCAGTAAAGGCAAAACAGATGATTATTCCAGGCTTGAGATTAGTCAAATAGGAGAGGGTAGCGGCAGGGTCGACAACTCTCTTCAGGGGATTTCTTTCAGCCAGTTGAAAAACGAGTTCCTCGATCCCAAGAACACGGACCTGCGCAAAGATGTCCTCCAGAAGAAATCGATCGGGCAGCGCGTCATCTGGTCAGGGCTGGTAAAAAAAGTCTCGGCTCAGGACAAAAGTTATCAGGTGGATATCGTGATGGAGGATCCTGATTCCCGCAGCTTTGTGACTCTTGATGTGCTGCGAATCCCGAACAACGAAAAAATGATCGTCAATATCTCCCGGGGCCAGACCATTCTCTTTTCCGGGAAAATCGACCGGTTCGATACAGGCGGAGCGACCGACGCTTTCGATTATTTCCGCATAATGCTGAAAGACGGGATCATCCTTAAATAATAAGCTTCGCTTTCTGCCGGGAAGTCGAAACTGGAACAGCCTTCCTGAGTCATAAAGAACGTTACCCCATTGAAATATCAGTTAATAAACCCTGTTCCAAGTCCTGTGAAACTGTATGAAATTTCAATTTTTAAATTGCGCTTTAATTTTCATTTCAAATCAGCAAATGGTGCTCAATCAGTAACACTTTTTTTCAGGTGACTTTTTGAAAGGTGAGCTGCCATGCCGGACAAAACCAAAGCAAGAGCTTTTGTTTCCTACAAAGAAAAAATACTGGACCTGGAAACTTTGCTGAAGCGCCTTGAGAATCATCGCTCCACAGGCGAAAAGATAGTTTTTACCAATGGTTGTTTTGACATTCTTCATCCGGGACATATCGCCTATATGGAAGATGCCAGGGCTTGCGGCGACCTGCTGGTGGTGGGGCT
The DNA here is from genome assembly GCA_035528795.1 of archaeon. Classification (GTDB taxonomy): domain Bacteria; phylum Gemmatimonadota; class Glassbacteria; order GWA2-58-10; family GWA2-58-10; genus DATKXY01. The sequence goes on from DATKXY010000271.1 coordinate 6,135, forward strand.
TAACTCGGATAGCTCGGTAAAAAGGATCAAAGGTCCGGAGCGTCCCATTAATTGCGGAGAAGACCGGGCGATAATGCTGGCAGGCCTTTCCAGCGTGGATTATGTGGTGTTTTTTGAGGAGGACACTCCGCTGGATCTGATCAAAGCGGTGAGACCGCATGTCCTGGTCAAGGGGGGAGATTGGACGATACCGAATATTGTCGGCGCAGATTTTGTCCAGGAATGCGGCGGAGAGGTTCATTCTCTTCCTTTCCGGGAAGGCTATTCCACTACCTCTTTGATTGAGCGGATCAAGGCGCTGAGAGATGTCGAGGGCTGATCCAGGGGAATGGGTGCGTTTTTTGCATGTAAATCGGATGAAGTTTATTTGGCTTGTTGAAGGTTTTTCAGAAGCCGTGGAGAAAAAATGTCGAGAAATTCGAAGTTCCAGTATCCCGTTTTTCTTCTGGCTTTTTTCATTTCGTTTGTTCCTGCTTCTCTGCCTGCTCAAATTATCGAACCCTCCCTGGAACTCATTCTCCGGGAAGCGCCGCCTGATTCGGCGATTACCGTGCTCGTTCGCCCGGCTTATGAGGTTGAAATTTCTTCTCTGGAAGGCGATCTCTTAAGAAGGAAGGCTACGCGCGCCGAGAGGCACAGGCGGGTGATCGCTGAGCTCAGGCAGAAAAGCGAGGCAGCCCAGGCAGGTCTGCGCTCCCACCTTGCAGCAGCCCGTAGGAGCCGGAGAATCAGCGATTACCGCCAGTTCTGGATCGCCAACCTGGTCGCTGTGACTGCGGTCCCGGAGGTTATCAGGGAGATCGCTGCCAGGAGCGATGTAGCTGCGGTGCTCGAAAACAAAAGCCTGGTCCTTCAGGCTTCCCAAAAAAAGAAGGAGTCTCCTGCCAATGCTGCCGCTCCGCCGGATGGCACGGCCTATCTGGCTTCGACCGCTAAATACTTCAACTGGGCGCTCAATACGATAAAGGTGCGGACACTCTGGGAGCGTGGACTCACCGGCCGGGGAATCCTGGTCGGCAGTATAGATTCCGGCGTGGATGGGAATCAGCCGGCACTTGCCGGCAAGTGGCGCGGGGCGAACGGGGCCACTGCCACTGAGAGCTGGTACGATCCCTGGAATGAAAACAGCTTTTTCCCTGTTGACGATGATTATATACAAGGGCCGACCCACGGAACCATGGCCATGGGCTGTCTGGTGGGCCAACAGGGAGCCGATACCATTGGAGTGGCTCCGGATGCCCAATGGATTGCGGCAAACGGCTTCGAGAACAGGGCCGGATCCATGACTACTACGTCGACTCTAATTTTGGGCTGCTTTGAATGGATGGCGGACCCGGACAGGGACCCCGAAACAATAGACGATGTTCCGGATGTCCTGAACCTTTCATGGGCTGATCCCGGCAGTAGAGGCTGCCCGGATACATATTGGGAGCCGATCAGAAATTTGAATACGCTCGGCGTGGCGGTAATTATCGCGGCTGGAAATAAAGATCCAAATGCGCAAGGTGCCGATAGCAAAGTCGGCTCTCCGGCCAACAACCCCGCCTTTTTTGCTGTGGGCTCGGTAGACAGCGCGAGTGTCCATTCTACATTTTCGACAATCGGACCTTCACTTTGTGACAATAAGACCATCAAACCGGATGTAGTCGCACCGGGCGAGGGCTATCTCTCCACAGCAGGCTCAGCGGCCGGAGGCGGCTATCATTCGGTCAGGGGGACATCTTTTGCCACACCCCTGGTGGCAGGTATTGCCGCGCTTCTAAAACAGTACAACCCCGAGCTGTTGCCGGATGAGATTACCGGGGCAATCCGCAGCTCATGCACTGAACTTGGCCCGGTGGGACCGGATAATGAGTATGGTTGGGGCCTGGTGAACGCCCAGGCGGCACTGGCAAAAATAGGTCCCGCATCTTTGCCCAGATTTTCAATTGTCGGTATCCAGCTCCAGGCCGGGCCGGATGGTTTGATTGCACCAGGAGAAGAGGTCTCGGTGGTCCTCAGGATCACCAACATGGGAACTAATGCAGTCTCAGTGGCCGGTAAGCTGAGCTCGAGCAGCGCTGATGTTAGCGTTGTCTCGGCTGCCGCATATTTCGGCCAGATGCCATCGGGGAATGTGGTGTCGAATTCAAATGCTCCATTCGTTCTGTCTTTTGCCCCTGATATACAGCCGCAGGAGCTTCGCACTTTCACGGTCACTTTAACCTCCGGTTCTTACACCCAGGCTGTTTCTTTCAGGCTCAATGTAGGCGGCGAGCCGGAGCCGGTCGTGGAAGGCGTGGGGACCCATACTCGTGGCAAGGCCGGGCTTTCGATTACCAACTACGGGGTGATCGGAAAGGACAGCGAGGATGGCGGCGGTTTTGTCTATCCGCTGGGAAGTCCCACAAGCCGCGACCAGCTTTTCCAGGGAGCTCTGCTTTTGGCAACCGGACCCCTTACAGTCTCGGATGCTTCTTATTCCAAGGAGCCGATGAGTTCGAATACCCTGGATTTCGACCACGATTTCACCACCATCCAGAACGGAAACATAAAGGTGCTTGAGCCGGGAAGCCTTGCAGACCAGGAGATAACCGGCGCTTTTGCGGACAGCCGGGCGGCGTCTCCTCTGGAGGTGACAATCTACCAGAGAAGCTACGCCTATTCTGCGGAAACCGATAATGACTATATAATAATCGAATACAGGCTGGCCGGCCCTGCGGATAAGGATTTAGGCAACCTTTTCGCAGGTCAGCACCTGGACTGGGATGTCGGGGGAACATCAAATGATGACATGGTGTCATACAACAGCGGCCTGGCCCTCGCTTACATGTATGACAGCGGCGGGGACATGTTCGTGGGCCATACCTTGCTGACCCAGAGGGTTTCGGGTTTCAAGGCGCTTAATTTCCAGAATGAGATCAAGGATGGGTTCACCGGAGAGGAGAAGTATAACGCGATGAGCCTGGGAGTAAGGGATACCCTTCCCGGCGCTCAGGCGGACTGGAGCGAGCTTCTGGCCGGAGGCCCGCTGATACTTAAACCCGGTAAAGAGGTGGTTGTGGCTTTCGCCGTGGTCGCAGGCGCCACACTCAAAGAGCTGCGCGAAAATACTGCAAATGCCAGAGCCCGCTTCCTTGAAATCGCCCAGGCCCGGGAGATCGACATAACGCCGCCCCAGATTGCCGCTGAAGCCTGCCCGGATGTGGGACCGGGCGTCGAGGCCTACACGATCCAGGCTGCGCTGACAGACGATTCGGAGATTGCGGAGGTCGACCTCTACTGGTGGATAGAAGGGTTCAGCTCTTTCTGGAGGAAAGTGATTATGGAACCGGCAGCGGAGGGGAATATTTTCCAGGCGCAGCTTCCCGGACAGAAATTAGGCACTCTGATCAAATATTACATTCAGGCGTTCGATACACAGGGCAATCAGGCTTTTGCTCCTCAGGGCGCTCCCAGCGGCGAGTATTACAGTTTCAAGGTTATCGATCTGGATGCCCCGGTGATAAGTGGAACAGAAGCTCTTCCGGATACAGGCGGCTCAAGCGGCGGATTTCTTATTTCGACCAGGGTGGATGATAGCGCCTTGGCCGGCGTATACGCGGTACTCATTTTCAGGGCTGAGGGACAGGCCGATACGCTCGAGCTGTTTTACAAAAAGGCGGATTCCACTTATACAGGGATTGTCCAGGGTCTAGGTCGGGGAACAAAAGTCGATTATTACATAGTGGCACAGGACAGCGCAGGAAACCTGGCCACTGATCCTGCGGATGCGCCGCAAAACCTTCTTTCCTTTGACTTTTTACCGCTTGTTCGGGGGGATGGGGATTTAAACGGGGTGGTCAACATTTTCGACCTGATCGAAATGCTGAGAGTGCTTGGCGGCTCCAGTTCACCGAGCTGGGAAAAGGCGTATGTCATGGACCTCAATCGCAACGGCAGGGTGGATATCTTCGATCTGATCGAGCTTCTCCGCTTGCTCTCGCAGCGTCTTGCCCTCACGGGAGATAGAGTCGCCGCACCTTGATCGCCTGGGTAATTGCAGTAGAAAAAATTTTGTCGCCTTCTGCCTTGATAAACAGAAACAAGCCATTAATCAATAAATAAACCGAGAAAAATTTTCCCTTCGAAGAATATTAAAATCCGCCTGTTTTTCAATGCCCCGCCTTGCATATACTGAGTTGCTGCGGTCACAACTCTTCCAGAATAACTTCTATCTTGACTTTCAATGCTGAATTGGCTAAGCTATTAGCATTTGTTAGCTTGTGTGTTTTAAGCTGCATTGCTGGCCTGACTGCTGTTTTTAAGAAATTTTCAATCAAAGTTTCTTTTTATCAAAACAGGAAGCAAGCATTTGTGGAAAGACTTTATTGCGGATTAACGGCCACTGACACTCGCGAATTATAAGCATCCGGCCGATTTCTGCAAACAGCAACTTATCCTCTGTGAACAGGATTTTCGCTATGCTCACCAAGCAAGATCTCACAGTCCAAACTCTCGGTCCATGCAAGTATGATTCCCCTTTGCGGCTGTCCTCTATATGCGGTGATGGTCTGCCTGACTACATCGCGGAGGGAACCCTGATTCCTTACTATGTGTCCCGGCGGCCCGATTCAAAGGTCGACCAGAATCTGGCCTTTGAAAAAGCCGGGCCCAGGGCCAAGCTGTTTTTTAATCCGCAAAAGGTTTACGCTGCCATTGTTACTTGCGGCGGTTTATGCCCCGGGCTGAACAATGTCATCCAGTCGGTCTTTCTCGAGCTTTATCACCGTTACGGAGTAAGCAAAGTGCTGGGGGTGCGCTACGGCTACCGCGGCTTTGATCCTGAGAAGGGCCTCGAGCCTTACGAGATGACCCCTGCTTTTGTTGATGAGATACAGTCCCAGGGCGGATCCATTCTCGGTTCTTCCCGGGGAGGTGTGCCTCCAGAGGTGATTGTCGAAACCCTCGAGCGCTGGAAGATCGATATTCTATTCACTATCGGCGGCGACGGGACGCTCAAGGCGGCGCACGAAATCGCACAGGAAGCCTTGCGCAGGCAGATCGATCTGGCTGTAGTGGGTATCCCTAAAACCATTGACAATGACATCCTCTATGTCTACAAGACTTTCGGCTTCGACACTGCAGTGGAGGAAGCCGCCAAGGTTCTCCAATGCGCACATAACGAGGCCAGAGGCGCCCCCAACGGCATCGGACTGGTCAAGGTCATGGGCCGCGACAGCGGATTTATCGCCTGTTTTGCCACCTTGGCCAGTATGGTGGTAAATTTCACCCTTATTCCTGAGGCGCCTTTCCAAATGGAGGGCGATGGAGGATTCCTGCCTATGCTGGCAGAGCGCATCCGCAAAAGAGACCACGCAGTGGTGGTAATGGCCGAGGGCGCAGGGCTGGAACATATCACCGACGGGGAAATCAAATACGACGAGTCCGGAAATGTCATGTACTCGCAGATGAGCAAGGATATCGGGCTATTCATGAGAGACCGGATAATAAATTATTTCAAGGCCCATGAAATCCCGGTCAATGTAAAATATATCGACCCGAGTTACATTATCCGCAGCGTGCCCGCCAATGCGAACGACAGCCTTTTCTGCAACGATCTGGGCCGGACCGCCGTGCATGCGGCAATGGCCGGCAAAACCGACATGGTGGTCGGGTTATGGCACAATCTTTTGACCCATGTACCGCTTGCCGCGGCCACAGCCGGGAAGAAAAAAGTGACCCCGGACAGCAATCTATGGCTGTCTGTCACCGAGGCCACCGGGCAGCCGGCAAGGTTTATCAACGAAGTATAGCCGTCCCGGCGTTATGCCTGGCCGGCAACTGTAAAGCGAGGGCAGCATTTTGGAGCGCAAAACGAAGATAATCTGCACTATCGGCCCCTCCAGCGAGAAGCCTGAGATTCTCCACCGCATGATCCAGAGCGGGATGGATGTGGCGCGGATTAATTTCTCACACGGCGATACAGAGGAGCATCTTGCCTATCTAAAGGCCGTGCGCGAGGCTGCTGC
>DATKXY010000272.1:0-2746 GCA_035528795.1 archaeon
ACCGAAGTCGCACAGACCGCTGCGCTTGGAAGCGCAGCGGTGCGCATTTCATGCGCCCGCCACCCCCAGGCCCCGTACATCACCCCGCATGACTGATTTGTGAATAATCCGGGCTAGCGCCCGCGTTCAGACACATGGGGCTTCCCCTAGAACATAATCGGGACTGGTGTTTCAAACCTCGCCACAAAATTGTTTTATATGTGGGTTACAATATAAATTATATCAACTAATCTCTGGAACACGAAGCTAGATACAAACCACGGAAAAATCATTTGTCAGTGCTCTTAACTCCCCGCGCCGATAACCGACCTTCCAATTCCGCAGTCAATTCGCTTTCCGGAGCAAGAGCCCGTAAAATATCAAGGCAGGCTGCAGCATTCTCAGCTTTCCCGCTTGCCAGATTGGACAGCCCAAGGTTATACCAGAGCTTTTTGCTTGTTTTATTAAAGGGTGCGATCTTCTCTAAAAGCCCGACCGCCCGGACACTGCGTCCGGTCTCGACCAGCAGCTCAGCCAGAAGGAGATTAGCGCTCAGGTGAGAGGGAACTATTTCCAGCACGTGTGTCAGACATTTCTCAGTCAGGGCATACTCTCTGTGCCTGAAAAGAATTTCCGCCAGGTCGTAATAAGGCCGCAGCTTTTGAGCTGGAAGGTTTTCGAAAGCCTTGCTGAAAAACCCGGCTGCTTCATCTTTCCTGCCTGTAACAGACAGAACTTTTCCCAGGCCCGCATTGAACTCCCAATCCTCTGAATCGTGTAAAAGCAGCGCCCGATATATTTCCTCGCACTTGTCATACTCCTCCAGGCGGAATAACAGGTCGCCGTACCCCTTTAGATATTGAGGGTCCTCGGGGTGGTAAGTCAGCAGCTCCTTAAGCAGTCTGTAAGCTTTTGGACGGTCGCCGGTCTCAAAGTAGATTTCAGCCAGCTCGAGATAGGACTGGCCCATAACGGACTCGAAGGAGACAGACTTTTCGAGCGCCGCAGTGGCTTTGTCGATATATCCCAACCCTCGATAGGCCACTCCCAGTTTATAGTAACTGAGCCAATCCGGCTCCAGGGAAGTCAGCCGCTCAAAACAGCGGAAGGCTTCGGACGGCTTATCCATTTCAAAGTAAAGCATACCCAGGTTATTCAGGGCCGGCAGGTAATTCGGATCGATTGAAAGCGCCTTCTCATAAGCTTCTGCAGCTTCGTACAAACGCATGTCCTCCCCCAGAAGATGACCCAATGCTGTCAAGTAGCGGGCGCTCGGCTGTCTTTCTATGGCCCGGCGGTAAAACTCCTCCTCCAGATCCAGCCGGCCTTTTTCACGGTAATAAATAGCGAGCTCCTCAAAATTATGAGCGGCCTCTACCGCCCGGCGATGCAAACCTGGGGCGTTTGAAAGCTGACTGAAGCGTTCGAGAGACGGACCCTCGGAAGCATTTAACAATACCCACGGCAACAAGGCCACCAGGTTGATTACTGTCAGCCTCAGCAGCCTGACCGGGTCGATCAATTTCCCGTCTCTTACCATAAGGAAAAGCAAAAACACGGCCACCAAAGGCCCGGGAATGGAAAAAAGATCCCAGTCCCGGTAAAGGGCAATCTTGAAATCCATCAAAAAGAAAAAAACCACGAAAGCACCGGATACTAGGAACAAAAAACGATAGCCGGGAGAGCGAATCGACTGTCTTACCGGTCCGGCCCCCTCAAACACGAAGGGGAAAAACAGCAAAGCAGGAAAAATTAGCAGAACAAGATTAACAAGGTCCACAAAATGTCCCGCAGAAAAAATCCAGTAATCCCCTCCCTCGACAGCCGAAGGCAAAAACGGCAGGAACAACCTGCCCCTCGAGACCCCCTCTTGAAAAAACAGCCTAAAATCAAAACCCGCTAAATAAAAAAAGGTTACCACCACAACCGGCGGCAGCAGGATGCCACCAGCCGCGGATAGAACTCCCCTCTTCCATCCATAGGGCGATTCCTCTTTCCGTATCCGCAAAAACCAAATCACTAGAAAAGCCGCAGAGAGTACCACATTAAGACCGGTCGGGTGAAGGCAGCAGGATAAAGAACCCAGGCAAAGGGGAAGAAAGGGGCTTTTTGCAGAGTTGTTCAATAATCTCAGGGAAAACAACAGGTAAGCCTCGAGGCTCACTATAAATAGCGCATAACTTTCAGCATAACCGAAAAACTGAACCAACGTACCTACCGATAAAAGCCACACTAAAGCCAAGAGCCGCGCTCCCCCGCCTTTAACCAGGGAGCGCGCCAGAAAATAGGCAACAACCGCATAGGCCCCTCCAGCAGCACAGCTCAGCCAGAGATAGGATCTTTCCCCTGAGCCGAGTAAACCGGCAAGGACACTATGCAGATAGAAATCGACCAGGTTGGAAGGGTAAAACTGCATCCCGCCGCTCACACCGCGCACTAGCGTTCGCCCGTCACCCAGAAAATGGACCCTGGAAGGAAAAAGCCGGCAGAAAATAAAAAAGACAAGCCCCACAAGTACCCCCCGGACTGCCGGACTCCCGGGCCACCGAATGCGGGAGACCAGCAGGTCGAGAGCACTTAACAAACGCCTGCTGACCTGTGGAATGAAAGCGAGAGATGCTCCAAGAACAACCAACACCAGGAAAAATGAGGGAAAATAGCTATAGATATTGATTCCCCACAACCAACGCACCAGATCCCGGCGGGCAAAATCGAAAGAAGCGGCGACATAAAGAGCAAGAACACAAACAGTGAGGACCGGCTCAAG
>DATKXY010000273.1:0-8385 GCA_035528795.1 archaeon
ATGCTGGCGGGTCTTGAGACAATCGACTGGCCGGAGAAAACCAAGGCCATGCAGCGGAACTGGATCGGCCGCAGCGAGGGTGCCGAGATAGTTTTCCGTTTCGCCGCAGACACTCCGGGAGCCGACTCCCTGAGCCCTGAAGAGCAAAAATTCAGTGTCTTTACCACCCGGCCGGACACACTATTCGGGGTCACTTACATGGTTCTGGCCCCGGAGCACCCGCTGGTGGAAAAGATTACCACTCCGCAGAGAAGAGTTGAGGTGGTAAAGTATATCGAATACTCCCGCAGCCAGAACGAGATCCAGCGGACCAGCACCGAGCGGGAAAAAACCGGCGTTTTCACCGGCGCTTATGCAATTAACCCGGTCAACAGCGAGCGGGTTCCGGTCTGGATCGCCGACTACGTGCTGCTGTCTTATGGCACAGGTATCGTGATGGCTGTTCCAGGGCACGATTTGAGAGATTTCGAATTCGCGGTAAAGTTCAGCCTGCCTGTCCGCGAGGTGATCGCTCCGCCGGGAGGCAGCACCGGTGCACTTCTGTCTGCCTCTTATATCGAACCCGGAACCATGATCAACTCAGATGAATTCACCGGCATGCCCTCTGTCCAAGGCGGGCAAAAAGTTACAGAAAAGCTAAAAGAACAGGGTCTGGCCGATTTTACAGTCCATTACAAAATCCGCGATTGGCTGATCAGCCGCCAGCGTTACTGGGGCGTTCCGATCCCGATAGTTTATTGCGATAAATGCGGAGAGCTGCCTGTGCCGGAAGATCGACTGCCTGTGCTGCTGCCTTACGAGGTGGATTTCAAGAAAGCCGCAAAAGGGGTCAGTCCTCTGGCCACCAATGAGGAATTCGTGCATACTGTTTGTCCATCCTGCGGCGGTTCGGCCAGGCGGGAAATCGACACCATGGACACATTTGTGGACTCCTCCTGGTATTTCCTGCGTTACCTTTCGCCGCACTTGAAGAATAAGCCGTTCGACCGCGAGCTGGTCAATGCCTGGCTGCCGGTGGATCATTACATAGGCGGTGTGGACCACGCCACCATGCACCTGATTTACGCCCGGTTTGTCAACCTGGTGCTTTACGACCTTGGGCATATCGCTTTCCCAGAGCCGTTCCAGCGGCTGAGCCACCAGGGTACTGTGACTTACATGGGCGCAAAGATGAGTAAAAGCCGCGGCAATGTGATAAATCCGGAAACCTATATTGACCGCTACGGCTCGGATACATTCCGCTGTTATCTGATGTTCATGGGTGATTACGTCCAGGGTGGAGATTGGGATGACACAGGTATCCAGGGCATGTCCCGTTTCCTGGGCCGGGTATGGCGGCTGGTAGTGTTCAATAGTGCAAGAGTCAACAAAGCAGCTCGCAGGCAGACAACAGCCCTGAATCTGGATGAGCTGGGAGAAAAGGAACGGCAAATCGCCAGGGTCATGCACAACTCCGCCAGAGGAGTTACGGAAGATCTCGAGCGCCTGCATTTTAACACCGCGGTGAGCAGGATCATGGAACTGGTCAATGAGCTCGTGCCTTATGCAGGCGAGGACAGCGGAAACGAAAAGCCTGACCTGGAGTTTCTCTCCGAGGCCTTGGATACGCTTGTCCTGTTGTTAGCGCCTTTTGCGCCCCACATAGCCGAGGAGCTCTGGCAGGATGCCCTGGGACACCCAGAGAGCGTTTTCCTCTATGAGTGGCCCTCATACGATGCTGAAATATTAAAACAGGATGTGGTGACTGTGGTCATTCAGATAAACGGAAAGCTGCGCTCCCAGATCCAGGTGCCCCGTGACCTGCCTGCCGAAGAGGTCAAAAAAGCGGCCAAAATCGATCCGAAAGCGGCAAAGTTTATCGGTGACAAACAGGTCCGGAAAGAAATCTACGTTCCAAACAAGCTAATAAATTTCGTGGTGGGTTAAAGCAGTCTGGATGGTACAGAGGAAAAAATCTTTCAGCTTGAAAACGGGATTCAGATAAGAAAAGATTAAATCCGTAGTTTTTTGACTTTTTTAGAACAATGCCCTGAGTGCTTCGGTCATAATTATAATTCGAAATCAATGTCGCATAAGATATATTATGTAAACTTATGGTTTTTATTCAAGATTTTCATCAGGCAATCAGTATTAATAAACTTGCATTTCGCCTCTCCCCTTCCGTCATTGCCCAAATCAGCAGCTTTTTGCGTGTTGAGATTTTATCTTCGGAAGGAGCATCCATTCTTGGGCCAAAGTGTTTTGTCATGGAAATTTTTCAGGTGCCTTTTAATTGATTGATAAAAAAGCCCGGGCTTCTAAACCAAACCCGGGCTTTTTTATCAACCGAGAAAGTCAAAAGATTTTCAAAGAGCTGATTCCCTGGGAACTGCCGCAGGATTTTTCGAACATGGATATTACTACAGAAAATTAAGCTTACAATTCATATTTAATAGTATTGACAGAGCAGGCAAAAAATGCCGGCCGGATTGAATTTTTAATGGTATGGAGTTGTGTAGCGCTGCTTGATTACAGTCAGCAGGAACGCCAGGATACCGGTGAGAATAATGACCAGGCCTATTTTTATGTAAATTTCCGATTGCAGGTTTTGCGCCAGAAACAGGACGTAAGCTGTGGTGAGGATGAGAATTCCGCTCACAATAATAAAGGTCGCTACGACTTTGCCTTTTTCCTTGCGCAGAAAGCTGTAGCAGTAATTACATTTTATGGCCCTGATATCGATTATTTCCCTGCAGTAAAAGCATCTTTTCTTGTCAGGACTGAGCTTTTCTTCCACATCCTTTTCTTCCACAACAACCTTTTCTTTAGGGGAACGAAACCAGCTCAGGAACGTGCCGAAGCCATAGACCAGAAAACCCAGATAGGCCAAGAACATGCCTACATTCATCAATTGCATTCTGAAGTTATCGGCTTCGGCCAGGTACCAGATATAGCCCAAAGCGCCGATAAGAATTCCCCCGACCATCAGATACGTACCCCAGAACTGCCCTTCGTTGACTTGCGGTTTGATAAAACTGAGGCATTGCGGACATTTTACTGCATGCTTATCTATTTCTGAAAAACAAACCGGGCAGTTTTTCATTCTTCCTCCGCTTTTATTAAATTAAGTGGTCGAGAATATAAGCTTAGAGGTTTTAGTTTAATAAGAAGATAAAGGGTCAGGATTGATATCGTATTCGATAAATACTTCTATTCTGCGGTTCTTTTTTCGATTCTCTTCCGAGTCGTTCGGAAAGGCTGGCCGGTATTCACCGTAACCGACAGCAGAAAATTTTTCCGGTTCTAGTTTCGAATAGGTGGTTGCAAATTTGATCACATTTCTGGCCCGGGCATATGAAAGATCCCAGTTGGAATTAAACATCCCGTTGGTGACTGGCAGATCATCGGTATGACCGGCTACTCTGATCTTATTGTGCCATCCTTTGGCGATATCGAAAATTTTTGCCAGGTAAGGCAGGCCCTGGGGACGAAGTTCAGCCATTCCCCTTTGGAAGAGCAATGGAGTCAAAATTCTTATATCTATGCCGGTTGAAGTGATCACGACCTTGACACTTTCTTGCTGTTTCTGGCTTTCCACAAAATCCTGCAATTTGGAGATGGCAACTGTGATTTCTCCCAGATCGACATCGCTGATTTTAGGGAGAACCACCTGAGACAGCTCCATTGTGGAAGGGTCTTCGCTCAGGATCCCCAGGGAGCCTTTCAGCGCCCCGGCTGCCTTGTTAAACTGGGCCGGGTCCACTGAAGACATGGATACGATCAGCACAAAGAAACAAAGGAGCAAAGACATTAAATCGCTGAATGTCGTCATCCAGGCCGGTGCTCCTTCAGGGCATTCGCATTTTTTCTTACTCATAAAATTAGACCTGAAACTTAAGTTGCTGTAATAAGTTACAAAATTAGTAAACTGGTTAAACAGGAAATTAATAAGTTGCCAAAGCCTTGAGTAAATTGACCATTTTTTGAAATTTTCTCAGGCTCTCTTGCTTTTCCAATTCGCTTTTCAGCCTTTCCGGTTTGGTACAGGTAAGCTCACTGGTGTTGCTGGTCGGTTTTACAGTAAGATTGAAAAAGCCGTTATTAATAAGCTGCTGAAATAATTTATCGGTTTTCTCTTTGGAAAAATCAAGTAAATTCTTAATTATCTCGAGGCCTCTCTCATAACTGATAGAGATTTTCCCATCTTGCGGCTGACATTCATTTACCTTTTCAAGAAGAACTTTCAATAACATATAGGTGTCTTCAGGCATCAACTGAGTATCCGATATTTCCTGAGCTAGTTCTTTACTGGCAGACTGGGTTCTCAAAAAATCTACGAATTCCCTGAAATGATTGATATCCGGGATAATGAGATTTCTGTCTTCGTTTTCCAGGTACCTTTTTTCCAGAGTTAACAGTTTTGTGAAAATCATCCGGTGCAGAACTTTTTCCACTCGCTCTTTTTCAAGTGCAAGAATCGTGCAACACTCATTTACAAGATTATCGTAGTTCATCAAATAGAATTCGGTTCCTGTTTGCGCCCCTTCGGCTTTAGCCAAATAATAGATCAAACTGCACAGGCTGTAGTAGAAGTTGGTTAATTTAAAAGGGTTGACCAGTATATCGGTTTTCCGCAACCGCTCGGCCATTATTGAAAATATTTTCTGTAACTCTGAATTCTCTAACAGAACTTGCTGGAAATGATTTTTGCTCAAAACGGTAACAGTTGTGTCCTCCAGGGCGGTAACCGTGGCCGAGCGCGGAGAATCATCTATCAAACACATTTCGCCGAATATTTCCCCCTTCCCCAACCGGCTGAGCACAATGCGCTGTCTGCCGATATTCTTGGAAACCTCGACATTCCCAGATTCGATAATATATGCGGTGTTCCCGAGTGTATTCTCGCGAATGATCGGGTTGCCCGGTTTGAAAGTTTTCTTTATGGTATACATGTCTGGCTTTTAATTAAAGTTAATTTAAAATCAGTCCAATATTATAATAGGTGAGAAACAATAATTTACAATAACTTTAGTCTAGAGTTTTCGGTTTGTCAATAAGTTGCAAGCGGCTCCACTTGCACTTGACTGTTTTTTCTGCTATATTGATCGAAGGAAGCTACAAAAGGTGGATCATGGTTAATTTTGCAATCATAGCTATCGTTTTTTTTATTCTTATTTTCATAATCGCGATATTTGTTGCCCAGCAGTTTTACGCTGCTCAACAAATAAGGGCCAAGAGTCCGAAAACCCTGATTGAGAAACTATCCTCGAAAGGTCTCGGTGCCCTGGATACCGACAAATTCAAAGAAATCGTTCTCTCAGGCGGCTCTGAGGAACCCGCCTCAATACCGGCCTTGTCTTCGATGGCGGGATCTGAAGGTTTGTTAACCGGCACGGAAAAAACTGGCGAACAAATCGAGGAAAAACTTTTCAGGGATTACTTAGACTCAGTCGGCCATCAGGTTAACATCGAGAATAAAGATCTGCAATCGATTTATTCTGAATACCTCTCTGCAAAAAACCTCAATCCCTTTGATGTGGAACCGGATTTCAAATTAGGTGTAGCATATTTGAGGTTCGCCCAATTCGATAAGGCGCAAAAACAATTTCAGAAAGTGATCGACAGCAAGCCGAATTTCTCTGGAATATATTACTACATGGGTGAAGCTTACAGGTGCAACGGGCAGTTTTACGAGGCAATGAATGCCTATAAAAAATCCTGGGAAACGGACAGGGTTACCTCCCGGCAACCCGAAGAGCAGCGAAGATAAAACTCCTGGTTCCGCCCGCTTCAATCTGTCATCTTTCCCTTATCCTTTGGTACGGCACTCTATTTACTCTAAATGAGGTGAGGGGTCACAAATGCACAAAACAGGCTTTGATTGGCAGGCCCGGTTTCTGTTAAAAAAGCTGTCCTTCCCCCTTTTGTACCTTTTCCCTGCTGTGCTTTTGGCGACAGGCTCTCCCAAAATTAAGATCGATGAAACTGTCCACGATTTCGGAGTAATTTACCGCGGGGAGACTGTGGAACATATATTCGTCATCCGCAATCAGGGCAATGACACCCTGCATATCAACAATGTAAGAAGCAGCTGCGGCTGTACGGCAGCCATGATGGATAAAAGGACAATCCCTCCCGGCGGAACCGCTGAACTAAAAACCAGCTTCGATGCCGGGCGTTATCAGGGCCAGGTCAAAAAGATGGTCTCGATCTATTCAGATGACATGGAATCCCCGACCACGACCCTTTATATTCAGGCGGATGTGCGAGTGGATTTAGAGGTCGTTCCAGCGCAGATTTTTTTTACGGGTTTGAAGGAAGGGGAAAAGATAGAAAGAAAAATAACCTTGAAAAACCTTTCCAACAGACCGATTACTGTAAAAGAAATAGCTTCTACCGTTCCGGATATCAAATTCGAGCTTTCCAGGCTGACAATCGAGCCCGGAAAAAGTGTGGACCTGAACCTGTTTGTCGATGAAGTGACTAAAGGTATGAAGCTCTCAGGCAATCTGATTATTTATAATACCAGCAAGCAGAATGAAATAAAGGTACCGGTTTACGGGGGACAGATCAGGTGAAAGGCTCCCTGCAGAACTTGATGTATTACATTATGTCTTTGGGCTAATTTTCTATATTCTTCGATCTTAGAAGCTCAAAATAATCTCGTATCAAGGTCTCGAAACTTTCCGGATAGCTTCCTTTCCAGCGCTCGAGTATAGCTTTGAGCTGGCTCTCTTCCTGTGAGCGTTCCAAAAGCTCCCGGTTCAAATCCGCCGGGGGCGTGACTGTGTACTCGCCTGGTCTCTCGCTCTTTCTCTTGCGGCCGGTATCTTTCTGCTGAATCGATCTTTGCGCATCAAGCAGACGGTCGAGAATCCTTCTCTGACGGTTGAATGTTTCCTGACTGACTCCTCTTTCCAGCAGATCCTTGATAACCTCATCAGCTTCCTTGGTCATTCCTTCCATGCTTGAGCCAGGCAATTCTTTTCTCCCGGACATCTGGTCTGCGAGTTCAGCGATCTGATCACGGATGGCCTGCTGTTCGGCAGCCATCTGGCGCAGCATCTCCATCAGGTCGCCTTGTCCCGGTGAAGGCATCGCTGATGGCGCTGTCAAGGGATAGCCGGCAGGGTTCTGCTGGCCCATGCTTTCGCTCATCTGCTGGTTGAGTTTTTCCTGCCGCCGGGTCAGCTCTTCGAGCTGGGCCATCATATTATCCAGACCCATGCCGCTGGATGATTGCTGCATGTTCTGACGGTCCTGGAGCAGGACAAGCATTACGGCGTTAATTGTTGCCAGAGAGCTTTGCAGCTCGTTTAAAGCGGTATCCTTGTTGCGGCTTTCGGCCTCGAGTTCAGTCAGTGATTGCTGACCCCGTTTGATGGCTGTGTCTAAATAAGCCAGGAGCAGAACGCTGATAAAAAAGTTGTCCCGTGATGCCGCTGCGAGCGACTCGCTTACCGATTGCAGCCCCTCGACTATCTCCTGCTGCTGGTCTGCATAGCCGAGGATGTCCGGATGGTTGATATCCGCCTCGACTTTTACTGATTCATAGATCTCTTCCTGATGCTCTGAGAGAAAACCAAGCTCGTCAAAAGCGCGTGCCATGGCCTCTGCTACCTTATTCTTCCATTTTTCCTCCAGCTCATCACGGTAATCCTTCATGCGCTGGTGCATCTGTTTCATACTCTCACTCAATCTGCGCTCGGGATTGATTGCCTCCCGCAGCCGGCCCAGGTTCAAATTCCCGTTTATCTCGAAAAGATGATTTTCCAGTAATTCAAGGTTTTCCCTGCTGCCTTCCGCGCTTAATTTTTCAGCCATAGGTTTTTCACCTATCCGTTCCATGTCCTGTGAGGTTTCAGCAAGCTTATTAAAAAGCTCCGCTGTTTTCTCACCAATTTTTTCCAATTCATCTGCAAGGTAATCGAGGCTCTGAGAAGCGGTTTCTTCAGGCTGGCTCTTCTGTTGCAGCTCTCCTTTCGCAGTCTGCGATTTTTCCTTCCCGCTCCGGCCGGATGTGGATTTTTCTAAATCCTGTTTACCCTGCACGCCGGGAGGCAGGGAACGGTTTTCATCTCCGGGACCAGCGAGGCTGTCGCCCCTGTACTCCTTGGAAGCCTTATCTTCCTGGGCTGAGCTTTCATAAAGGCCCGCGGCCGAGTCAGCGGACATCCCCTGAGGCTCGCCGAGTAAAGCCGCAGTGGTATCGGTCAGGCTCCTGGTTTCTTGCGCCAGTTCCCCTGTTTTGCTTACCAGGTAATCCAACTGCTGCTCGAGCTTGATTTTCTGGAGCAGGGTCAGGGTTTTGTCGAGCTTTTTCAGGAGCTCTTCCTGCGAGAATCTGAACTGATCCATGGCCTCGGTGATGGCTTTTTTATCGAGCTTGTTTATGGCCTGCTGGAG
>DATKXY010000274.1:0-65351 GCA_035528795.1 archaeon
ACAGACGGTCATAGCCTTGCAAATCGGTTACAACGACCCTGCGGACTTTTTTACTATGGTATTCGTAGAGCCACTTCGCCGTTGCCCGGGCGTCTTCCACCTGCGAAATGCCGATCGATTGATCCTGCCCATCCAGGAGCAGGCGCCGCGGGATACCTTCCTCATGCCAGAGGACCATCTGGGGAGATATTGTGGTCAGAGCGGGAAATACGCTCGAAAAATTGGCATAGCCTGTCGGGTCTATATCGATTATGCCGAAATGTCTGGCAAGCACTAGCTCACCTCCCAGATCCCGATTTTGTAAGGTTCGAGCTCCACTTTCACCTTGCCCTCTCCTTTGCAATCCTTACCATCCCAGAGGCTGCGGAAACTATGGCTGCCCGGGAAAAAAAGATCCGTGAGCTGCTGTCTGGCGGTGCCGTTGGCGATGAAAAGCACCCTCCTGCCGTCTCCGGCCTGGTGAAGGGATATGTCGAGATTGGAGTTTGAACGGGTAAAAGGAATATTCACATCCAGGGTCTTGAGCAGTCCGCTTATTTCAAGCGGGCTCTCTATGTGGATCAACATCACTGGGGATATCTTTTTAAGCATTTCCTGATTGTCCTTATTATTTGCATCCTCCAGGGATCCGGCGGAAAATGTCGACTGATAGCCTCCCACTGACTCGGCCTGTTCAAAAAAGTCCCGGATCCGCCGGTCGGGGTTCATGCGCTCATCGAGAGTGGGTCTCTCGGGACCGAAAACGAGAATACCACCGCCTCTCACATACTTCTCCAGGGCTTCCAGGTCCCCGGCATACAAAAAATCGATTGTCGGCAAAACTGCGACTTTATATTCAAGAAGCCTTTCCGCTGAAAGACCGGTAGTACCGATGTTCCAATCGAAGCCTGCATCCCGCATGATACCTGTGGTTTGTTCGGTCCAAAGGCCGCAGGCCTCAGGCGAGGTTTGGAAACCGAAATCCACAGTCTCTGCAAAAACCTCTCCTCCGATATTCAGATCAGCCGAGTCTTTGCCCTGCTCGATTGAGCAGGACAGGCGGTCCAGAGCGTTATTGTAAAGGAAAATGATCTCTACGACTTTCTGTAAATCGTGGACACGGTTCTCGCGCAGGAATTGAAAAATGCGCCTGTAGACCTTGTAGAACTCCCCCCTGATTCGTCCATCCCGGGTAACCGGACTGGCCAGCCAGCGGTCGCGCTCCACTGCCATGTAATAGTTCAGGCCTTTTATACCGTGCATAAAACATGTCAGAGTGGTGAACTCTAAATCTTCAGGCCATCTGGGCAGAAGCTGTTCAGAGAACCGGTATCCTGCGCCGAATTCCGGACGGAACGGATAAAGATTCAACCCGGCAGCGGCCCGGCACAGCTCTCGCTCCTCAGTGAAATTTTCCCGCCTTGGATAGCCGTCTATACCGTCCAGAGCAATCAGGTCGACCGCTTCGGCAGCGGGAATGTTTACCGGGGCCCGGAAATCTTCAAGGGTGGAGTCAATAAACGGTATGCCGCTTATCCCGCGCTCTGTAAACATCATGGAAATCCTTTCCAGGCTCCAGATCACACTCCACTCGCGAAACTCGACCCAATCCAGGTATGCAGGGAGATCCTGCATTTTTTCACCTGCAAAGCGGCGCGGGGGCTCAACCAGGGCGAACGATTCGTAGTTGGTCCCATAGCCGCGGTTCAGTCCCTGGATCCGGCCCTCGTATTTTTCTTCCAGGTGCTTTCGGTAAAGCGCCAGAGCGCTCGGATGGTAATCGATCGTATAAGGCCGCCGGATGCGGTGAAAAAAGCTCAGCTCGTTGTCCGCCTGCATCGCGATAATCGGGCCTCCCCGGGTATGGAGCCGCCTGGCCAGAATAGGCATCAAGGCCTCGAAATATATCCCGACTTCCTGATAAAACTTCTCACTGTAATAACTAGGCACAGGAAACTGTCCACCCACGGAATGAAGCACTTCCACAGTGTCGACACTGGTCCGGGCAGCGATCTCCGGGTCAAAAAGTATGCGCTGCGGCAAGCCGTAATAGGTCAAGTCGCAGCCCAATTGCGGTCCCGGACAAACAATCACTTTGAAACCCTTATCAGCCGCCAGGTCGATAAAGGCGCCAATGTCCTTGCTCTTGTCGTAACGGCCGAAATCGAAACTGCCACGCTCAAGCTCATGCACCTCCCAGGGGATGCCGGTCGAGATGGTGTTGACCCCCATCCGGGAAAGCTGGTCAAAAATGTCCGGCCAGAGCGCAGCCTTGTGACGCCAGTAGTGAAAACTGCCGCTATAAAGCGGATAAATCTTGCCATCGATAACAAAGCCTTTACGGCTGACCTCTACCGGACGATTCCCGGTTTCACCGGAACAGCCTGATCCCCCGAGAATTGTTTGTGACAGTAAAAGAGAGCCTGCGCCCAGCGTGTAAATGAATTCTTTCCTGTTTATTTTACCCTCTTTCACGACCTGTTCCTTTTGCAGCCGGTATTTTTGTATCCGCCAGGAGGCTAACACATTTTGATCACGCCAGTACGCACACACAGGGCACCCCTGCGTCAGCACAAGGATGGCCTTTTTTCTGAATAATCCGGGGATAAAAGATCTCTGCCATTCCTTAAAGGACAACCTCTACAATACTGTAAAAAAGGGGGATAGTAAAAAGCGCTATCAGATAGGCGATCACCATAATTCCGCAAACGAGCTTTTCATCTCCGCCGAAATGCACGACCTGCAGGACCAGTGCTGTTGCCGGTGGCGAAGAAGCCTCGAGGATCCAGAATGCGTCCTCCAGTCTGCCGCCTGAAAACGAGGTGTATTTCAGGAGCACGAGCATTAAAACAGGTATGATCAACAGTTTTATTGCCACCACCCGGCTGACTGTAAAAAAAGGTGGCATGCGGTTTACTCTGAGCGCTCCCATAGTCAATCCGAGCACCACCGTGGCCAGAGGCACGCAAGATTTGCCGACCAGTTCGACCGAGCCCAGAAAAATCCGGGGGACAAAACCTGACAGACCTGTAAAAACCAGAGACATGGCCAGCACAGTCGCACAGAAAGGGGTGGTGATAATCTGGCTCCATTTCACTCTCATGCCTTTCCGGTGCGAGATAAGAAAACTGGCCAGGCTCCAGAGCAAAGGGTTGTAACTTAAGAGCAGCAGAAAAATATAGATCGAGAAGCGCTCGAACTGGGCCGGGAACAGGACCTCGCCGATCGGCAAGACCAGGTACCCGGCGTTCTGGAAAACGGACAGGGCGCTCAGTGCATAGCTCTGCTCATTGTCCCGCCTGAACACGAGGCGGGCAATGGCCAGCCCGACAAAAGTGATCGTGGCCCCCATAAGCGGAAACTTCCACCAGTGCGCATAGTCTGATACCTCGAAATGTTGGATAATATTAGCGAATACAAGGCAGGGCAGAGAGAGATGCACCACCACTCCGCTCAGCGCCCGGACATGAGTCTCGTTAAAGATATTCCTGCGCACAAGCCAGGCGCTGGCAATTATTACGATAGCCACCTTGGTCAGAGCGGTAAAAGTGGCTAAAAAAGATACTGTCAACAGAGAATACAATTTATTTTCCCCCGGAAAAAGCTCTTAAACATTCATTCAATACCGGCTCCTGCGAATTCCAGACGAATCTTAATCTGGATTATTCACAAAATTTAGTAGAAAGGAATAGGTTTTCGGTTTCTCAAGCATTTGCTCTAGACCGGATAAGAAGTCAGAAGTCAGGAGACAGGAGTCAGAAGTTTAAAAAACTTCTGGTTGCCGTTTGTTCATAATGGTCTGGAGTAGCGACAAGTTTTATGAAGAATAATCCGAGCTTAATTCTAACCAGAATAACATTACTCAAGAAAATAGGCTTTCCACCCGTTTTATTCAAGAAGTTCTTGGCTGCGAATGCCAGTCAAGGAGGGTAAAAATTAACTCCGGTTGAATCCAAAAACATTGACAACTGCAAGCGCTTATTCAAAGATTATAATCTTATCAGCCCGCTGTTTTGTTCTATCTCAAATGAAGGCAGGCATCTTAAATGTAAAAATTGACATCTGGTAAATTACTACTGATTACCCGACTTTTATAAAAAAATCAAAACTAATTATTTGAGAAAAATCAAACCAAAATATATCTGGAGAAAAGATGGCTGAAAATAACCGTTTCGATCTTGTCATACTCGGCGGCGGACCCGGCGGTTATGTGGCGGCTATCAAGGCCGCGCAGGAAGGACTCTCTGCGGCTCTGGTCGAGTCTGACCTTCTGGGCGGGGTGTGTCTCAACTGGGGGTGTATTCCGAGCAAGGCGCTCCTGGCGAGCGCCCGGTTGTATGAAAATATTCTCCGGGCCAGAGATTTCGGGATCTCGACCGGTGAGATAAGCTACAACTGGGAGGCCATAGTCAAGCGGAGCCGTCAGGTTGCTGACCGCGCAGCCAAGGGCGTGGCCTACCTGATGAAAAAAAACGGGATCACGGTATTTCAGGGCAAAGGCGTGCTGGCCGGACAAGGAAGGATACGCATCGAAGCCGGGGAAGAAAAGGCCGTCTCAGCCGGGAACATTATCCTGGCTACCGGGGCCCGCCCCAGCGAGATTCCAGGCATTAAAGCGGATGGAGAAACAGTGATCACCTCCCGCGAGGCCCTGGCCCTGAAACACAGGCCGGAGTCAATCGTTATAGTGGGGGGAGGGGCGATAGGAATGGAATTCGCCTACCTGTTCAATGCTTTCGGCTCGCTGGTCACGGTTGTCGAGCTCCTGGAGCGGATCCTTCCCCAGGAGGACCAGGAGATTTCGGAGGAATTGAAAAGGCTTTACCAGCGGAAAGGGATGAACATCCTGACCGGTTCGCAGGTTGAGCGAATCGAAACACCGGCGAATAATAAAGTTTCGGTTCTGGTAAAAACCGGGGATAAATCCGAGAGTTTTGAGTGCGAAAAGGTTCTTGTCGCAGTGGGTGTGCGAGGCAATGTCGAGGGAATCGGGTGCGAGGAGGCAGGAGTCGAGGTGGAAAAAGGATTTATCAAGGTGGACCGCAGCTACCGGACGACAGCTTCCGGTATCTGGGCGATCGGGGATTGCATAGGGCCGCCGCTTTTGGCCCATGCCGCCTCAGCCGAGGGCATCTCTGCGGTTGAGTCGATTCTCGGCCGCAAAGCGCGCTTCATTGCCGGCGATCTGGTGCCCAGTTGCATCTACTGCCAGCCCCAGGTGGCGAGTGTCGGGTTGACCGAGGCCGCGGCCTTGCAAGCCGGCCATGAGGTGTCTGTGGGGCGCTTCCCGTTCCGGCCTCTCGGCAAGGCGCTGGCCCTGGGGGAGCGGGACGGTTTCGTGAAAGCAGTCGTGGACAAAAAGAGCGGGAAATTGCTAGGCATGCATATACTGGGCCCTGAGGCCACAGAGCTGATTCCGGAAGCTGTGTTTGCCAAATACACCGGCGCCAGTGCCGAGGAGATGCACCACGCCGTGCACCCCCACCCTACGCTTTCGGAGGCCCTGGCCGAGGCCGTTTCCGCGGCTACAGGCGCGGCTATCCATCTTTAAAGAATGCATGCATAGGGTTTAACAGGTTGAATTACCTGATCTTAACAACCAGAAGAACAACTTAGTTTTTTCTGGACAAATCGGCCTGCAGTTAGTAAAATAACCTTTCATCCGAGACTAAACCCCTCACCCCAGGGCACGATTGCATACCTCATGCAGAGCTACATAGCCATATTGATTACAATCGTTATTGCCGCGCTGTTAGTGGGTGCAGCCCTCATTCTCAGCGCGATTATCGGCCCTAAAAGCAAGACCGGCAAAGAGAAGGGAAGGCCTTTCGAATGCGGCAACATTCCCTTCGAAAGACCGGGAAAACGTTTCCCGGTGCACTTTTACGTAGTAGCCATCCTTTTCATAGTCTTCGATATCGAGATTGTTTTCCTTTACCCATGGATCGCTTCTTTCGGCGCAGTCGGCAAGTACGGCTTTTTCGCAGCGCTGTTCTTTGTGGCGGTCTTGACTTTCGGTCTGGTGTATGAATGGATCAGAGGGGGACTTGAATGGCACTGAGACCCCTGCTGGGAAGCGCCAGTTTTATCACTGCCCGTCTGGATGAGGCGATTGCCTGGGCGCGGAAATTTTCGATCTTCCCTTACCCTTTTGTAACAGCCTGCTGCGGCATGGAGTACATGTCGCTCTCTGCCGCTCACTACGACCTCGACCGCTTCGGGGCCGCTTTTCCACGCTTCACTCCCCGCCAGGCGGACCTCCTTCTCGTAGTGGGAACGATCAGCCACAAGATAGCCCCGCTCCTCAGGCGGGTCTACGAGCAGATGACCGAGCCTAAATGGGTGATCGCTTTCGGGGTCTGTACCTGTACCGGCGGCTTTTACGACAACTACGCCACAGTGCAGGGCATTGACACGATCATCCCGGTGGATGTCTATATCCCGGGCTGCCCGCCCAGGCCGGAAACAGTGCTCCAGGGGATAATGCTGCTGCAGGAAAAAATCGCCAGGCAGAAACAGGAATACTGACCTCTCAGCTTGTTTACAATCGGTGCTGGACAGGTTAAACACATCGATAAATTCTGTGCGGTAATTTTGTGCTGCCTCTTGATTAATCCAAGAAAGTGCGGAAGATTCAGCGGAGCGTTTTCTCAAATCTATTTGTGAGCAGGACAAAATGGAACCGGTGACGGATAACAACACACTGAACACGCTCAGACACCGTTTTGGCGGGGCGATAATCGAAAGCGGACTCGACAGGGGAGACCTCGTAGCGATTGTAGCCAAAGAGCGCCTTCACGAAATAATCGTCTGTCTAAGAGACGAGCCGGGCCTGAATTTTAAAATGCTGATCGACATTTTTGGAGTGGACTTCCTCCCGCGCAAGCCCAGATTCGAGGTAGTGTATCATCTCCACTGTCCCGAGCGCAACGAACGGATCCGTCTGAAAGTACAAATCGAGGAACAGGACTGTGAAATTGATACTGTCACGGACCTTTATGCCGGGGCCAACTGGTGTGAGCGTGAGACCTGGGACATGTTCGGGATAGTGTTCAAGGGCCACCCCGACCTCAAGCGCCTGCTGATGTACGAGCCGTTCGAGGGATATCCTCTGAGGCGCGATTACCCGATCAACAAACGTCAGCCGCTGATCGGCCCTCAAAACTAGCCCTTGCTCGAAATCCGGGAAATTTATGGAGACTTTCGAAAACAAAAACAATGAGCAACGCACCGAGACCATGTTTCTCAATGTGGGTCCCTCGCACCCGGCCATGCACGGTGTAATCCGCATTATCACCGAGCTCGAGGGTGAGCGGATCATGGGCGCCGAGGTGGAGATTGGGTATTTGCACCGCTGTTTCGAGAAGGACTGCGAGAATGTCGGCTGGAACCAGGCTTTTCCTTATACGGACCGCTTGAACTACGTAAGCCCGCTTATAAATAACGTGGGCTGGGCCCTGGCAGTGGAAAAGCTGTTCGGCGTAACAGTGCCCGAGCGCTGCCAGTATATCCGGGTGATTATCTCCGAGCTGAGCCGTCTGGTCGATCACCTGACCTGTATTGGGGCTGCTGCCATGGAACTCGGGGCCATGACGGTTTTCCTCTATTTCATGAAAGCCAGGGAATATCTCTACGACCTGATCGAATGGCTCGCCGGCGCCCGGATAACTGTCTCCTATGTCCGCGTGGGAGGGGTAAAGGGAGACCTCCCGGATGGGTTCGCCGAAAAAACGCGGACCGTGCTCCGGAAGCTGCCCTCGATTATCAAGGAGGTCGACAAGCTCCTGACGCGCAACCGGATCTTTATCGACCGGATGAAAGGCCTGGGTCTGCTGGACCGCGAGCGCTCGCTCTCTTACGGGATCACAGGCCCGCTGATCAGGGCTGTGGGCGTGCCCTACGATGTGCGCAAGGACATACCCTATCTGGTTTATGACCGGTTCGATTTCGAGATCCCGATCGCCGAGGACGGCGACAACTACAGCCGCTACATGGTGCGCATGGAGGAAATGCGCCAGAGTATCAGGATTATCGAGCAGGCTCTCGATCAAATCCCCCCCGGGGCAATTGCTGTGGACCCGGAGGGACGCGAGCTGACCGGAGCCGAGATGATTGAGCTGGCCAAGCTCGGGCGCACCAGGGAGTATATTGACGCCAGGGCCAGGGTGGATCTCACTCTCGAAGGCACTAATTCCGAGTGCGCTTCCCTGGTAAACCTGGCAGAAGAACGCAAGCTGAAACTGCCCTCCAAGGAAGAATGTTACGGCAATATCGAGGGCATGATGGCGCATTTCATGCAAATCATGGACAACTGGGGAATCCGTCCGCCTGAAGGCGAAGCCTATCAGGCTGTGGAAGGAGCCAACGGCGAGCTGGGGTTCTACCTCGTTTCCGATGGCAGCGGCAGGCCGATGCGCGCCCGCTGCCGGGGCCCGTGCTTTTTCCCCATGGCCGCCCTGCATGAGATGCTTATCGGCGATATGGTGGCCGATATTATCCCTACTTTCGGCTCCATTAACATGATCGCCGGAGAGCTGGACCGCTGATTTTTCAATCGCCCGGTGACGGCTGACAGCTCGTGATTCAGTTATTTGGCAAGATATCAGGCAGGCCTTGAGTGCTTATGGATTCTACAACTAACTTCTCTGATTTTGCGTATCTTGCAGAATACAATGCCACGCAGTGCGAAAGGGGAGGACAAATGAAACGCCGCAGTCTTTTCGGGGGTCTGGGCGCTGCATTTACAAGCGCATTAGCGTTCAGCAATTTTATAGTTTCCAAAAAGGCAGGTGCAAAAACCTGGGCCTCTCAGCCAGTACTGAGAGATGGGACAATCAATCCCTGTGATGTAAAAATCAACTTGAAACCCGTGATGACACATATAATTCACACCGGTAAATGGGAAGGGCCGTGCAGGTGGGACCCCGTGAGTGTCAGTGAAGAGAAAGCGCGGGCAGAAGAAAGTTTTATTAAATGGGCAAAGGAGTGCAAAGAAGGCAAAATAAATCTCGATGAAAAAAATGTAAAAATTCTGGAACCGGTCCATATAAAATTTGCGGAAGATTTTATTTTGAGACAGGAAGAAATAAATAAGCTGAAGCCGGACAGCCGGGAAATAGACGCTTGTTTTATCCTCGCCTATGGCTCTTCGATTTCCGCCTTTGAGATCGGCAAGCTGCTCGACAGGCCGATCATGATGGTTGGATTGAACTGCAGAAATGTCGATATCGCCGCTTATACAAGAAGCATGGGTTACGAGGCTTTCGTTCCCGCTGATTATGCCGAGCTGAATAAACTTTTATCCTTATTGCGCGCCAGAAAAGTATTTAATCAGACCAGTATTTTATTCCCCACAGACAAAGGGTTGCCGGCGGTATGTTCGATCTGCGCCATAAACGACCTTCCGGAGCTTGAGGAAAAACTCGGCGTCGCAGTCAAACAGATCCCCTATAAAGAGCTTGACCAGGAAATGAACGAGGTGATGAACAGCAAAACCGAAAGGGAAAAAGCCGAGCAAGCTGCGGACAAATTGCTCCGGAATGCTCAAAAGTCCTTTATCGACAGGAAATACGTTGTCCGGAGCATTCAGTTTTATCAGACCGTGAAGAGCTTGATGAACAGGCACGGCTGCAATGCATTCACCATAGAATGTTTCGAGTTTTGCTCAAACAGGCTGCCGGAAAAATGGACCATTACCCCATGTTTGATCCACACTCTGCTCAGAGACCAGGGATATGCATCCTCGTGTGAGGCGGACCTGGGTTCATTGCTGGCTATGCAATTGTTAATGTCCGTATCGAATAAATCCTGCCACCAGGGTAACGCAGATCCGGTTCAAGGAAGTGAAGATACCTTTAAAATAAACCACAGCGCACCCAGCATAAAAATGAACGGTCTCGACCAGCCCTGCCTGCCTTACCAGTTGGGGCGCTTTGTTGCCTCCGGATGGGGCACCAAGGCAGTGATCAATTTCACGAATAATACAGAAAAAACAGTCACCGTGGCCAGAGTCGATCCTACTGCATCAAAAGTGCTCGTGTTGAAGGGTGAGCTTGTGGGATCGAGCGGCTGGGACAATGACTATCTTGGATGTTCTGTCGAAGCCGTGATCAAACCGCCGGATGGAAGAACCGGGGAATTCATGAAGAAGCGGATTGATTATGGAAATCATCTCCCCTGGGTTTACGGGGATTATTCCGAGGAAATACGTCAGCTTGGTGAAATGCTCAAGCTGGAGGTTGATGTTATTAGCTGAGCGCTGTGTTCTCTCTTCTGGATTCAGTATTACTCAGTAATTGCCAATTTATCACTCTTAGGCCAGAGCTCCAGCATGCCTGCAGTTTTTTCGGAGAAAGACAGGAAAATCATTGAAACGCTGATCGAGCGCTACCCGCAGAAAAAGGCCGCCCTGGGGGATGTGCTCTATCTGGCCCAGGAGTGTTTCGGCAGCCTGACCCCGGAGGTGGAGGAGTATGTGGCCGGGGTGATGGACTTGCCGGTCTCCTATGTTCACCAGGTAGTGACCTTTTACACCATGTATCTGCGCAAGCCTCTGGGCAGGTACCACCTTACGCTGTGCGACAATGTGAGCTGCATGCTTTCCGGAGCGGAAGACCTCCTGGGCCACATCAAAAAGAAGCTGGGCCTCGAGGTAGGGGAAACCACTAAGGACGGGAAATTCACTCTCTGGACAGTGGAGTGCCTGGGAGCCTGTGAGCTTGCGCCAGTGCTCATGGTAGGCGACAAGCTTTACGGTAATCTTACCGCTGAAAAAATAGACAACCTCCTGGATTCTCTGGAGTGAGACATGGGTCAGGTTAAACTTATCAGCCGTTTTTTCGAGATCGAAAATTCTCATCTCCTCCCGGTTTACGAGAGGCACGGCGGTTATTCCGCGGCTCGTCGGGTAGTGACTGAAAAATGGCCGATGGAGAAGATCATCTCGACAGTCAAGGCCAGCAACCTGCGTGGTCTGGGCGGTGCTGGCTTTCCTACGGGTGTCAAGTGGGGCTTTGTCCCCCGGGATCAAGAGGGACCGAAATACCTGGTGGTAAATGCGGATGAGGCCGAGCCCGGCACTTTCAAGGACCGCCAGGTGATGCTTAACGCCCCGCATCTTTTGATCGAGGGCATTATTATCGCCGCTCTGTCTTTCGGAGCAAAGGAAGCGTTCATCTATATCCGGGGCGAATATTTCGAACCCTGCCTGGTGCTTAAACAGGCGCTCAAAGAGGCCGAAGAAGCGGGTTATCTGGGACATAACATTTTCGGAACCTCCCGCTCCCTCGAGGTAACTATCCACCGGGGAGCCGGAGCCTATATCTGCGGCGAGGAAACTGCGCTCCTCTCGAGCCTCGAAGGCTTCAAAGGATGGCCCAAGCTTAAGCCCCCCTTCCCTGCTTTAAAGGGCCTGTTCTCAAAGCCTACTATTATCAACAATGTGGAAACCCTCTCTTACGTTCCGATAGTGATCGATAAAGGACCGGAGTATTTCGCCGGACTCGGTGTCGAGCGTAGCGGCGGAGCGCGGCTGTTCGGGATAAGCGGCCATGTGAAGAAACCCGGGGTCTACGAGCTTGCCCTGGGCACACCGATGAGGGAGCTCATTTACGAGCATGCAGGCGGGATCAGGGAAAACAGGGCGCTTAAAGCGGTTATCCCCGGCGGCACAAGCTGCCCGGTCCTCAAAGCCGGGGAAGCTGATATTTCCCTCGATTTCGACAGCCTGGCGAAAATCGGCTCCATGCTGGGATCGGGCGGAGTGATCGTGATGGACGAGACCACCGATCTGGTCCGGGTGCTCCACCGGATCTGCAGGTTCTATGCGCACGAATCCTGCGGCCAGTGCACCCCCTGCCGCGAGGGGACCGGCTGGATGACCCGGATCATGGAAAGGATCGCGGCTGGAGAGGGCCGCGCCAAGGACCTGGACAACCTGGTGGATATCGCCAATATGATCCTGGGCAACACGATCTGCCCTCTGGGAGATGCCGCGGCCATGCCGGTTGCCAGCTTTATCACCAAGTTCAGGGAAGAGTTCGAGGCAAAGGTCAAAGCCAAATCAGTCGCTGTGGGGTGAGTTTTCCAGCGGAGGAGTTTTGAGCCTGAACGGCATAAAAAAGGTCAGGGTGGTAATTGACGGGAACGAGCACCTCTTTCCCGTGGGGATGACAATCTTCGAGGCCGCAGAGAGCGTGGGGATCGAAATCCCCCATTACTGCTACCATCCCGGGCTTCCGATTGCCGGCGCCTGCAGGATGTGCCTGGTGGAGATCGAAAAAATACCCAAACTGCAGATCTCCTGCTATATGACAGTCGGGGACGGGATGGTGATCCGCACCAACACAGAGCGGGTGAAAAGGGCCCGGGCCGCAATGCTCGAATTCCACCTGGTGAACCACCCGCTCGACTGCCCGGTTTGCGACCAGGCCGGAGAATGCGGCCTTCAGATTTATTACATGACGCACGGCCTCTATATCTCCAGACTGCTCGAGAACAAGGTCAAGAAGACCAAAAAGGCAGCCCAGATCGGCCCGCACGTGATGCTCGACCAGGAGCGCTGCATACTCTGCAGCCGGTGCGTCAGGTTTTGCGCCGAGATCTCGAAAAGCCACGAGCTGGGCATTTTCGAACGGGGAGACTACAGCGAGCTCGATATTTTCCCTGGCAAACAGCTCGACAATCCTTACTCTGGCAATGTAGTGGATATCTGCCCGGTGGGCGCTTTGACAGACCGGGATTTCCGCTTCAAGACCAGGGTCTGGTACCTGGAAGAGGCTGAATCGGTGTGCCCGCGCTGCGCCAATGGATGCAACATCTATATCCACTACAATCTCAAGCGGCCATATAAGAACGACGGCCGACGGATAAGCCGTCTCAAGCCCCGCTACAACAGCGAGGTCAATGACTGGTGGATCTGCGATGAGGGCCGCTACTGTTTCAAGTTCGCAGATAACGATGACAGGCTCCTCGAGCCCCTTGTGCGCCAGGACAGCCGGACAGCCAGACCGGGATGGGAGGAGACTCTCGGGCGGGCCGCTGAAAGGCTGCGCGCCACCGCCGCCGCTGCTAAAGTGGAGGTGGCTGTCCTTGTTTCACCGCAAGCATCCAATGAAGAACTGCACATTACAAAGAGAATTTTCAACGAGCAGCTTCCGGGATGCGGGTTCTATTTCAGTGCGCTGTCGCCTTTCGAGCCTACTGAAGACAGCCTGCTGCGCAAAAAGGATAAAAACCCGAACACCAGAGGTGCAGAGCTTATGGGCTTGAGCTCGGATTCAGCCGGGGTGAAAAGCCTCGCTGAGCTCAAATCAGCGGCCCTGGCCGGCAAAATCGGCGCGCTCTTTATCGCCTACCATGATCCGCCGGGTCTGCCGGAATCCGAAAACCGGGGCTGGGCTGAGGCCATCGAGCGCATACCTTTAATTATCTATCAGGGTACCAACAATACGGCAACCAGCCGCTCGGCGCATATTGTGCTTCCTGCGGCAACTTTCGCAGAGCGCGAGGGCACGGTGACAAATTCAAGCTCCAGAGTACAGATCCAACGGCGCGCTTTCAGCCCGGCGGGCGAGGCGCTTCCAGGCTGGGAGATCATGCGCTGCCTGGGCGAGGCATTGGGCGGAGTCTACAGGTTCGAAAATGCAGAGCAGGTTTTTGACGATATGGCTCAGAAATATCCGGCCTTTGCCGGGCTGGACTATGGAAAAATCGGCTCATCAGGGATCATTGTAACGAGCGGGAAATAGTGAAGGTTTGTTTATGTTGATCGATCTGTTGATCAAAACAATTGTCATCCTTGTGGTCTTGAACGGGGTTCTCGCTTTCGGCGGGTTTCTCACCTGGGTTGAGCGCAAGCAGAGCGCGGTGATGCAGGACCGTATCGGCGCAAACCGCGCCTCTATCCTCGGCTTCAGGCTCTGGGGGCTGTTTCATATCCTGAGCGACGGGATCAAGATGTTCGCCAAGGAGGAGTTCACCCCGACCACCGAGTACCGCAAGCTGTTCTGGCTCGCCCCGTTTATCTCGTGGTTTTTCGCCCTGACAGCCTTTGCGGTCATCCCTTTCTCTGATACTATCAGCCTGTGGGGCAAAGAGCTGACCCTTCAGATTGCCAACCCGGAGATCGGCATCCTGTTTGTTTTTGCGATGATGGGTATGTCGATCTACGGGGTGATCCTCGGCGGCTGGTCCTCGAGCAACAATTACGCCCTCCTGGGAGCCATGCGGGCCAGCGCGCAGATGATAAGCTACGAGGTGGCTCTGGCAGCTTCCGTGGTCGGGCCGCTGATCGTGTTCGGAACCCTGAACATGCAGAAAATTGTCGAGTGGCAGGGCCAGACTTACGGCGGCTGGCTGCCCCTGTGGGGAGTAGTGGTGCAGCCCCTGGCTTTTCTTCTGTTTATCACCGCCGGTGCGGCGGAAACCAAAAGGGTGCCTTTTGACCTGCCAGAGGGCGAGTCCGAGATTATCGGCTTCAACCTCGAGTATTCGAGCATGCGTTTCGGCGCTTTCATGTTCACTGACTTCGTGGAAAAGATACTCGTGTCCTGCCTGACTGTCACAGTGTTCCTGGGCGGCTGGCAGGTCCCGTTCCTGGCAGAGAGCGGCTTCGTTTACGGCCCGGAAACCTTGCTCCCGCTGGATATCAGGCTTGTCTGGCTGCTCCGGGCGGCCGCTTTCCTGGTCAAAGTCTGTATCGTGATCTATGTTCTGATGCTCGTGCGCTGGACCCTGCCCCGCTTCCGTTACGACCAGCTCATGCGCCTGGGCTGGAAATTCCTGCTGCCGCTGGCTTTCGCCAATATAGTGGTC
Source organism: archaeon (assembly GCA_035528795.1). Taxonomy (GTDB): domain Bacteria; phylum Gemmatimonadota; class Glassbacteria; order GWA2-58-10; family GWA2-58-10; genus DATKXY01. Next base: position 14,794 of record DATKXY010000274.1, read on the forward strand.
ACTGCTGCGGTGGTCTTTATCCTGAATTCGTGAATCAGACCGGATAAGTCATTTGTTGGAGGTTTTATATCATCTTGGGCAAGATAACTGTTAAAAAGATCGATACCAGGCCTACGCTCACCTTTCTCGAGCGCACGTACCTGAAAGAAATCCTGCGGGGTTTGTGGATCACCAACCTGCATTTCGTGGTCAATATCTTTTTCCACATCCTGCACCTGTTCGGGATCAGGACAAGACGAAAAGGGGCGGTGACAATCCAGTACCCGGAGGAGCACAGGGGCTACCACCGCCGCCTGCGCACCTCGCACTACTTGACAAAGCGCGAGGACGGCAGCCCGCGCTGCGTGGGCTGCATGATGTGCGAGACAGTCTGCCCGGCCCACTGTATCTTTATCACCGCTAAGGAACACCCGGACCCGAACGTGGAAAAACAGGCTTATTCCTATACTATCGATATGGGCAGGTGTGTCTACTGCGGGTTCTGTGTCGAGGCCTGCCCTGAGGATGCGATCCGCATGGACTCGGGCCACCTGGAGATCAGTGCCTACAGCCGGGAAGAAATGGTCTACCCCATAGACCGGCTGCTGAAGATCGAGCATGATCCCAAGCCGTACAAGGACTATGGAAAATATCTCGAGGAGTTTTTGAGGTAAGCTTTTTCGACGCGAGACTGCCGGGTTATTAAACTCAAAGCATAGTAGTTTCGCGCATTACCCATTTTCAATACAGTTTCTTTTATATTTTAGTCTCCCCTTATTCCGCCTTTCTATAAAAGCTTTCATTAGTTAAGCCTTTACTCCTGCCTGCCGCCTGGATATTCCCGCCCTGTCTACCTCATGATCTGCTCTGCCAGCTCGAGGCGCGCCCTGTACCAGTCTTCCGGCCTGTGCGACCAGCTCCCCGGATCAGACACCGGGTCCCCTGGGAAAGGCCAGGTCTCCCGCAGGGCCCGCCTGATTATCCGGCTCACTATCCGGTCAGCCGCTGCCCCGCTGTCGCTGTTTTTCCGGGTGAGCAGCCAGAAATACTCGTAATCCTGAATACTGCGGCGCATCATTTTGAGCCTGATCGAGGGCAGCACCTCGCCAGGCAGGCCTATCTGTTCTCCCGGGTAAATATACATGACCCGGAGGTAGCTACCGCTAAGGTCCTCGCTCTTTCCCATCCGGCGGAACACATTGCGCCCGCCGGTCACCGCGAACTCCCAGTCGCACACTCCGCCGATACGGTTCTTCCAGGCAATCCACATCCAGGTGCGGAACCCCAGGGACTCGCCGTTGACATTGTTAGTCCCGACAGCAGGCGCATAACCGTTGTAGAACCAGACATCGGTCCAGGGGCTTCCCGGGCGCATGTTGAGCACTTCCGGGACTAGACACACGCCGTGGCAGTTCCACAGATCGACCACATCTTTCAGATAGCTCACTGTCTCCCGGGTGCCGGGCGCGATCTTCCCGTCAACGTCGAGGTCAACAGCAGCGCTCAGGCCGTAATCGATATCAGTGCGGTATTTGATCCGTCCGGCGCCGCTCTCTTTGAGAATCTCCCCGAAGCGCCTGACCAGGCGCAGCTCCTTGCCCTGGGGTCCCGGCTCATCCACTCCGCCAGGGAAAAAGTAGATTCTCGTTTCAGTCCAGCCCCGCTCGTTGAAATGCCGCTCGAACTCGAGGAGAATCCGCTTGAGGGCGGCTTCGTATTCAGGTGTAAAATGCTCTAAGGCGCTGTCTCCAGGCATAGGGAACGGCCAGTTGCGGCCCTTCCAGGCTCCCCCTTTGTCCTCGCGCCAGATTCGGGCGTCAATCGGCAGGACAATATGCTTTACAGGCTGCCCCCGGCCCGGGCCTTCCACGAATGCCGAGCCGTCGAAAAACCTGCCCCACCGCTGGTCGTACTGTCGCCAGTCAAACTTTACTCCATACCCTTCCCCCACCAGCTCCGGACCGATCGTGCTCGGGCAGAGAGTGAGCCTGTGGCTCTGGGCCATGCGCCAGGTTTTCAGTTCCAGCTCCTCCGGTCCCCTGGCGAGCCGTCCATAATCGAGGATCTCCCAGGTAGTGTGAAACTCATCCGGGATGGTGAAATCAAAAACCTCAAGCTCCATGGAGAGGACCAGGTCCGGTTCCCCCCCGGCGCTTACCTGCAGCGTGCCGCGATATTTTCCAGCGCTAGCGCTGTCCGGCACATAAAGGTCCATCCAGACAGCCTGGTTGGTCTGGGTCGTGAGATACTGAAAAGGCTTGCCTTCTTCATCGAGCGAATAAAAATCCTCGCCCGGGATATCAAAAGGCGCCCCGTGTTTCTGCGCATCGAGCGGGATCAGGGCATCCGGGTACCAGCCGGTCTTTAAGGGAAAAAAGACACCCTTTTCCCTCTGGCTTCGGGTGAGTAGAATGTACCATTCCCTGAAAAGCCTGACCTGCGAGGCCGGGATGCTCGCGCCGCCTGCTGATTCGAGGCCCGACACTCCGATTGAAACCCCTCTGACAGGCCGGTCTGTGGCGATAATCAACTGGCAGGAGACCACTTCATTGCAGGCAGCTTTGAGGGAGATCGTGCGGGAATAAGAGTCCCAGACCCAGTTTTTTTCCCTGCAGCCGGATTCGATTACAGGCCCGAAAAAGGTCTGCATCCCTTCGATTGCTCTTCCAGATTCCGGGTCAATCCGCACCCCGTCCCCGACAGCCCAGACATCCAGTGCGCAGGCGTGATCCACTGAAGAAAAAATTATGCCTGCCAAAATGAAGAAAAAGAGCGCATGACAGTTCATTTTCATAGCGGAACCCTCCTGTGCGGAATTCTATTTCAGGATTTCAGCAAAAAAAAGACCGCCTGCGGACGGTCCTTTTTTCAATATTTGAATTTCCTACTTCACCGGGTGGAAAGCAAAGTCTGTAAACTCAGGCATCTCGCCCACCAAGGGCGCGAGATAGTCGATAAAAGCCTGGGTCACGAACATGCCCGACTGGTCGATAAACTGATCCGGCATGGGTTTGGCCTTTACTGCCACCTCGCCCAGGAGGGCCGTGCCGAGCCTGGTGCAGTAGCAGCCGCCCTCGCTGCCCCGCTCGATCGAGACCATCAGCCCGGTTTTGCCCTCGCCGGCAAGCTCGACTGCCCGCTGGCCGCAGAGATAGGCTTCCTCGAGATCCAGGCAGCTTACACGGTCTGAGCCGCACATCTGCAGGGACTCGACCACCTGGAACTCACCCCTCTGACCCTTGAACCTGTCCCCGATCATCTTATGCAGCATCATCGCCGCGCTGGTGCCGCCCATGGCGCCGAACTCGACATTGCCGAAGCGGTCCACGGTCTGGGAGGCGGAGATCGGGGTGCCGTCAGCATAGGAGACACCTTCGCCGCAGGAGATCGAGCAGAAACCGTATTTCTTGTAGCATTCCCCGACCTTAGCCAGGAATTTTTCCTTGTCGAACGCGCGCTCGGGGATCAGGATAATGTGCGGCGGGTCCTCCTCGTTCTTTTTTGCGGCAATCGCGCTTGCAGCAAGCCAGCCTGAATCGCGCCCGACTGCCTGATAGATCACGTACTGGTCCACTTTCTGCATGTCACGGGCCAGGCGCCCGCCCTGCTGCACCGAAAGGGCCACGTAGCGGGCAGCGCTCGGGTAACCGGGCGTATGGTCAGTGCCGAAAAGGTCATTGTCCACTGTTTTGGGGACACCGATGCCGTGGAGCTCGTAGCCGTTCTTCCTGCAATAGTCCTCGACCCTGTTGATCGTGTCCATGGAGTCATTGCCGCCGATCATGAAAAAGTAGCGGATGTCGTATTTTTTAAGGACTTTCAAAATCGCGGGAAAGTCCTTATCCTGCAGCTTGTGCCTGCATGAACCCAGTGCGCTTGAGGGTGTCTGGCGCAGGGCGGCTATGGTGCGCGGATCCTCTTTTTTCAGATCCGCGAGCATCTCTTTCATAAAGCCCTCGATACCCCAGCGCATCCCGTAGACCCCGCTGATACAGTCCTGGCGCATCGCAGCCTCGATCACCCCGCAGAGGCTCGAGTTGATTACCGAGGTCGGACCGCCGGACTGTCCGATAACAGCGTTTCCTTTAAGCATGGCATTACTCCGTTTATTCTGGCTTGAGTTTCTCCGATGAGCTACCATGCAAGCCAGGCTTGCAGGTAATAAAAGCTATCAAGTCTTTTCGCGAAACTCTTTATTTCAGGAATTGTCAACCCGTATTTTCGCGTTAATGATCAAACAGTACGTTTGTTAACCGGCAATCACCTTGAAAGTGCCGTCGGCATAAAACCGCGGACGGTCGTAAATCCTGACCCCCTTGACCACCCTGCTGATCACCCCGGCCTCAGAGGGGCTGTCGGGTTTCAGGCCGTAGGAAAGCGATTTAAAGACCCCGAGGCTCTGGCCGATAACGACATAAGCCGGGCTCTGGTAGTCATCGGGAATCTCGCAGCCATGCTCGATCACCAGGTCAGCCGCGGCTTTCACCTCGGCATCCGCTTTCCTGCAGACTGCGATCTTTTTCATGCCGATTCCCTTATTCTTGACCCCGTTCATCAGGTCCAGCTCGTAGCGGTGAACCAGGGGCTCCTCGCTCATGAGATAGACAACCAGGGTGTCGTTATGGACCACCGCTTCCGGGCCGTGGCGCAGTCCCAGGAAACTGTCGAACTTGCCCACCACCTTGCCGTCTGTCTCCTCCTGGAGCTTGAGGTGGCATTCCTTGGCGCAGCCGAACAGGGTGTTCGAGCCCAGGAAAACCGCTCTCTCGAACGGCTCGCCGCACAGGGCTTCGAGAGCCCCGGAGTACTGGGCCATGATCTTTTTGCCTGCCGCAGCGAGCTCTTTGGCAATCTTAGCATAACGGGCAGTGTCCTTGATCGAGGCGATATACTGGCCCGCGACCACCATGCTCGAAAACGAGCTGGTCATGGCCAGGGACTTATCATTGGTTTTCTCTGGCAGAAGGATCAGCAGGCTCCGCCCTTTGGTCTCCCGGCCCATCTGGGCCAGCTTGCCGTCCTTGTTGCATGTAATCACGATATGTTTTATATCGCTCTTCGATTCCTCGCCCAGCACAAAGGTGCCCACGCTTTCCGGGCTGTTGCCCGAGCGGGCGAAATGCACCAGGAAATATTTCTTACCTGGCAGAAAGAAAGCCTCCGGGTCAGTGATAATCTCCGTGGTCCCCACTGCCTTGGCCTTATAATCGCTGACCTTATTGTACAGGCTCTCCAGACAGAGGCCGATAAAAGCCGAGGTCCCGGCGCCGGTGAGCAGGACCGTGCGATCAGTCTCTCCGCCCAGATAGGAGAGAATCTCCTTTTTCTGCTTTTCGAGAATCGCCAGGGTCTCAAGCCACATCTCGGGCTGCTGGTAAATCTCGGCGGGGGTGTACTCGGTGCCTTTGGCTTTCTTCTCTTTCCCAGGCGCCTGAATCAGTTTGAGCAATGCATCCGGCATTATAAACTCCTTCCAGGTAACTTAATTATAAAATCTGGATTATCACAAAATTTAGTAAAATGGAATAGGCTTTAGGTCATTTGAAAGCGTTTTTAGCCGGCATTATTCACAAAATTAACCAAAGCCTGTACGGGCAGGCCCCTGTGCCTGCCCAATGTTTGGGATTTCCTCGATGTAAATCGGGCGGCCACGGGGGGCCGCCACTACAAAAACGGGAACGGAAAATTTTTTTATGAATAATGGCGGTTAAACACACTGCCAGACCCACGAATTTTTCGATTTTTTTCTCATCACTCATAATCCGGACCTGGCGATCCGGTGCGCCTCGGCAACCGCCACCGCGAAATCGCGCACATCGATAGGATTGAACGAGGGGAGGTTCTCGTCCCTGGCGATTTGCTCCGCGCTGGTTCCTTTCTGCGCGGCCATTAAAGTCCTGGCAATCGTTTTGGGGATATCGCTCCTCTTGTCGCCGATAATAATGCTCAGGAAATCATCGCTGCCGAAAGCCTCCCGGCCGAACTCCCGCAGGCCCGCATCTTTCGAGTAATTGCCATCCTCGACTGCCGGGGAGATCAGGTCCACTCCGAAATCCTCATAGACCAGGGCCTTGCGGCCCGAGCGCTTCTCGAAATCAGATGTGATCGCTTTCAGGCTCGCGAAGTCGAAACCTTCCTTGTCCTTGTCATCGATCCAGATAGCGAGACGGTCCGGGCCTTGTTTCTCGACCCGCACGCTGATCAGGGGGTGGGTCTTGACCAGGGCTTTATAGAGCCCGCGCATGTTTTCCACCCCTGAGCTGAAACTGATCCTGCCCGCGGCCCTGTCGAACTCGACCTTGCTCTCCGGAGCACAGGCTTTTGCAAGCTGGGCCATATCGGGTCTGCGACCCTTGACAAGGGGATGCTCGAGCAGGTTCCCGTTCCGGTCGCCCTCGATATAGATCGCTCCGGCGCCGGTCGAGTAATTGCCCTGGAAAGCGACTTTCACCCTGCCCTCAGCGGCTGACAAGAGAACATCCCGCACGAAATTCAGCGCTTCCTGCTCATTGTAAGGATAGAGGTAGTGAAATTCCCCTTTCCGCTCATAGACCATGCCGTATTCGCCTACAGTGCCTAATCCCTCCACCTTGAGACGGTTCTCCTTGAAAAATTCCATGCTCATCAGGTCCCAGCCGGTGCAAAGGGTGACCTCGATACCCCGGACGCCGATCAGGTAGCTGATAGCCTCGCTCGATCCGGGGTACGGCGTAAGCTCGGAGTCGTCGCAGTCCACTATCGGTCCGTTGACATCCAGGCCGCAAACGATATTTCCGCCGACATTCCGGCCGGTCTCCCGGCTCACCTTGAGTATATCCCCGATCAGGTCGACCAGCTTGTCTTTGTCGAGCGCCAGTTTTTGCGCAATCTTTTCCACAGGCGCGGACAGCTTAATTTCTGAAAAAGACATCCTTCCTCCGCTAAATACAAATAAACGATTACCGATATGTATGTTCCATGTGGATTAAAACTCAGCCCAGCGACGGCGTAACCCTGATTGTCCGCAGATCCTTTTCGCCGGGTCCAAGCTGCACCACTCCGACTTTGCGGTCAAAAGGCTCCTGTTCCTCGTGGTCGTCCATTCCCTGCCAGGGCTCGATACAGATAAATTCATAGCCCGGCTCGGACCAGAACCCCAGATGGGGAAAGTCCGGGAAATCCACGCGGATCGAGACCCTGGCTGACCGGTCCTCGAGCGTTACCGTACGCATGGCCGGATCATCTATCCCGTACATGAGCGTAGCCTCGAGCTCCTCCTCGGTCCAGCTCAGCGGGCCGCCCACCTCAACGAGACTCGTCTCGCCGGTAAGCCTGCAGTGCTCGTTGTTGTGATATTTTCTGATCTTCCCCTGAGGGAGAACCAGGCGGCAGTCGCTCTTTTTCCCCTTTCCCGGGAAAATAGGGGTCCTGAAACCGGGATGCCAGCCGAAACAGTAGTACATCGGCTCATCACCGGGATTGGTGATCTCGAAGGTCACGGAAACGACATTGCCTTTAAGCTCGAATACGAGAGCGAGACGGAAATCGAAAGGATAATACCCGCGGGTATAGTCATTGGCCAGGAGGCAGTAATGCGCGAGCGCCCGGCCGGCCTCATCGGCTCTCACCAATTCGAACACGCTGTGCCTGGCGACCCCGTGGTTCCCGGGTGTTTTGATAACTTTCGAGCCCAGGCGGCTCTCCTTGTTTTTCAGCCCGCCGACAATGGGAAAAAGCACGGTAGCGCGATTTTTCCAGCCTGATTCCGGAGCTTCCGCCTCGGAGTCGCGGTACATAAGAGGCACCTCCTGGCCGCTTTTCGGGTCAGTGAGCCGGTAACCGATCATCTCACAGCCCAGGCGGTTTATCATCACCCTGGTCCCGGCCTTTTCGTCTGTCAGCAGATCGATTTTGCGCTGGTTATCCAGCTTTACGACATAAGAGCTCATCTCCTGTTCTCCTCGGGATTGCCGCCGGAGTTTTCCGGTAAGTAGTACTCAGGATGTCTGGCACTTTAAAAATGGTAATGGCAGAAGTTAAATTATTCGGACGTGCCAATTTAACATTTTTTTCATCTCAAGTCAAAACTTAATCCGGACATGCATCACCGAGCGGCCTTGACAAGCCGGAGGTGAAACCGATATTTTTTCCGCATGCACATCTACCGGAAAAGTCTGCTTGACGGAGCCTCTGCGGCGCGGGGCACTGCGGTGGTGATCGATGTCTTCCGGGCTTTCACCTGCGGAAGTATTCTCCTGGATTACGGTGTCTCCAGCCTGCTCCTGGAAGAGGACCCGGCCCGAGTGCTCCGGCTCAAGGAAAAGCACGGGTATATCGCCCTGGGAGAGCGCGGGGGTATAATGGTGGAGGGGTTCGACCTGGGCAACTCGCCGACTGAAATTGTGGCCCGGGGCAGAGATTTTTTCCAGGGCCGGACCGTGGTCATGCGCACCTCGGCAGGGGTGCGGGGAATTTTCGCGGCCATGAAACACTGCCAGCATGTATATGCCGGCTCATACACCACAGCGCCCGCCCTGGCCGCCCTGCTCAAAAAAGAAAACCCCGCCGAGGTGCACCTGGTGGCCATGGGCTGGAATGGAAAAGACCCGGCGCCTGAGGACGAGCACTGCGCAGCCTTTATCCACCACCTGCTTGATCCGGGCTCCCCTTACAGCCATCTCTCCGCTCTGCGGGAGATCCTCTCCCACGAGAGCGCGCAGAAATTCCTCCGGGGCAATAAGCCCCATTTCCCGCCCACTGATGTCCCTTACTGCCTGGGAGTGGGTCTTTTCGGGATGGCGATGAAAGTATCTTCCACGCCGGAGGGGCTCGAGCTCTGCCCTGTCTTGGTGAAGCTTGAGTGGTGAAAAGGCCGAGACAGACCTTTGTATATGCGTAACGCAAAAACTAAACACTGCTACTTTTTGATACCTGATAAACCGCTTTAAATCCCCACAACTATTTTTCTTATTACATCACTTTCTTATTTTCATTTTTTATCGAGTAAATATTGTTTTTATAATTTAGTAAAAAATTATTTAACTTATGTTAACGTTATTTTTTGATTTTATTTTTATTGACTTAACCATGTTTTTTTATTAAATTATATTACAACGTTTTATTTATATTTTACAGTCTTTTTATCACTGAAAGGAGGATCCATGAAATTGATTTTATCCCTTTGTCTTGTTTAATTTCATTTAATCTTTAAACAAGAAGGTTAAAATGAAAAAGTTATTAGCTGTTTTGGCTGCAATTTCTGTCATTTTCATCCTTTATTTCGCCTGCGAGACAGACGATCCCAAGCTTTCTTCCTCCCCCGAATTAGCTGCTGCAGAAAAAGAGGTTGCCACTTTATCAGTTTCCATAAAAACAAACGGAGGGCCGGTCAGGAAATTTAAGCTTCAGGCAATCGAGTGGGATGGAGTACAGGATATCCAACCCGATAAGTTTTATGAGATGTCAGCAGAAAAAAGGAATTCCTTTCAGGAAAAATTAGAAACCCAGAGAGGTAAGAAAGCAACAGGAGTAAAAACGAAAGTATCCGTAAACAGAGACAGTCCGGAATTGGCGGGGTGGGATTCAGCACCGGGTTTATTCGCTTATGCTTCTGCTGAATGTTTTACTAGCAGCTGCCATGGCTCCTGTCAGACTACTGCAAGTCAATATTACTATAATACCAAGACACATGAACATGAGTTTTGCAGTCCGGGAAAATATCGTTATTACTCTCATGAAGATGAATTCTCAGAATGGAGTGAAATAGATACGCAATACGACAATGATGACCCCCGATTAACCTGTGAGAGTATTTTAGTAAGAGATGATTATTATTATGCTTGGTGGGATACTATAAGTGTATGGAGAATAAGATTAGCTGCAATGCCTGGAGGAGATGATGACGAAAAAGATAATCCTCCTTCCCCACCATATGATTGGGAGGATATTGTAATTCAAAAATGGATAAAAATTCCAGGGGATGCTGTCAACGCAAGTGATAATTGTGGCAACTGAAAGACAATGGATTGAAGTCCATCGTATCCGAGTGCTTGATTCACTTACTTATAACAGGATATCTGTTTTTCGCAATTATAGAGTACTCATTAATGTATTAGATTAAACCTTCTTTCAGGCGGTCAAGGTTCTCACAATTAGCCTTGTCTGCCTGAAAGACTTCTATGAAGATATTCTAATTTTTTTTTGTGTATAAATAGTTAAAGTGTTTTTTTAACGTATGAAACCATTATTTCATACAAGATTCGGTTAAAGCATTAATAACAGTTTTTCTTAATTCTTTAAACATTCAGCTTAGAATTCAGATTATTCCCCTGATCCCTCCACTTTAAAGCCGTAAAGTACAATCAAACAGGCTTTCCCCTGATGGGATATTTCCAAAAAATCGCCCCGGCTTTTTTATGCTGCTGCTTTATCTGTTTAGGAACCGGACTCTCTGCCGAGCTTAGACAGGATAGCATTCCAATTGCATTTTCAAGCATCCAGTACCCTGTGGTCAGCCAGGGAACGGGACTCCGCCACGGAGACCCAGGCTGGGTCAGGAAAATGGCCCGCCGAAAACAACTTCGCCGCAAAGCCGGCAGAAAAGAGGCCGCTCTCCAGGCTCTGCAGCCTGATAAGTTCTATCTGCCTGTCCTGCTGGGGAGTTTCAGCGACAGGGATGAGAGTCATTCAGTGGAAGACTTCCAGGACCTGCTATTTGACAACAACCCCTCTGGCACAATGACAGGTTATTTCAGTGAAAATTCTTATGGACAGCTCCTCCTCACCGGCAAAGTGTACGGCTGGCTCCAGGTCGACCATCCCGTGGATTATTACGCTGCAACCGCCTGGGACGCAAACAGCTTCCCACAAAACATCGCGGGGTTCGTTACGGAAATAGTTACCGAGGCAGACCCGGTGGTGGATTTCAGTTTTTACGACAATGACGGCCCTGACGGCGTGCCAAACTCTGGGGACGATGACGGTTATGTGGATGCGGTGATGATAGTTTATGCGGGCGTTTACGGGGAAAACAGCCTTCCTGTTGCGGGTCTTCAGGGAGCCCTGGGAGGGCTTGGAAGCCAAACTTATACAACTGGCGATCCTTCTTCCAATGGAGGAAGTGTAAAAATTCGTGTTTTTACCCTGGTTCCGGAATTACTTCAAGACAGCATTTTCCCTATTGGGGTGGCCTGCCACGAGTTCTGTCATGTCCTCGGTCTGCCGGACTTGTATGATCACACTCTCAATTCCGTGGGATTAGGGTACTGGTGTATTATGTCTTTTGGGAATAATCCTCCAGGAGGAAAGCCCACCCACCTGTCAGCCTGGTGCAAAATGCAGCTAGGGTGGGTCACTCCTGTTGAGGTCAATGAAGACAAAACCATTAATCTCGATCCGGTTGAAACGAATTCCAAAGTCTATATGATCTGGGAGGACGGATACAGGCTGAGCCGCTATTTCCTTCTCGAAAACCGGCAGAGAACTGGATTCGACACCGGTCTGCCAGGCTCCGGTATGTTGATTTACCATGTTGACGAGAATAAATGGTTCGGGAAACCTTCTTTTTTTAGAGGAGGCTCGCAAAATAACGATTTCACTCATAAACTGGTCGATCTCGAAGAAGCCGACGGGAAGTGTGATTTAGACTACTCCAGGAATCCCGGGGATGCGGGAGATCCTTTCCCAGGCCTGAGTAACAACCGAACGTTCGATGATCTCTCAAACCCGGACACTAAAGACTATGATGGTAATTCCACGGGTGTCGCGGTCACAAATATCAGCTATTCGAACTGGCCTGCGATGCAGGCCGACATTACAGTACGAACCCCGTTAGGATATGCTATCGTATATGATCATAATGGTATAACCGGCTATGGCTGGGATGTAGGCTCCTGGTGGGGAGGGGTGCTATTCAAGGCAGGCAAACATGGTATCCTGGCTGCTCTGGATCTAGGCTTTCCATACCCTGTAGAGGAATACGAAATCAAAATATACCGCACTATCACTGATTCTGTTCCCTCAGGCCTGATCCATACTGTTTCCGGAGAAACCGCCACACCCGGATGGCACACGATAAACTTGATTAATAAGAAGATAATAGTAGAAGAGGATCAGGAGTTTCTTGTTACCTATAGGTCTAACAGTGGAATCTGGTATGATCCTTACTCAGAATACACAGGACGCTCATACTTTTCCGACAGCGGCAGATACTTTTCCCCCCTGCCGGGCCGGGAATACGGCAATTTCAACCTCCGGGCGCGGATCAATACGGCTGATTACCTGGAGAATATCGTGCTGTGCGATTTTAACGCAGACGGAAATATGGATAATGAAGATGTAATAGCACTGTTGAAATACCTGCATGAAAACCCGGGAGACCCAAAAGCGGATTTCAACCGGGACGGCAAAGCCAACATATTGGATGCCATTGCCATGCTGCGTGCCCAGCATACAGGCGCCTGCCCTGACAGGTGACTGGAGTCCGTTATTTTTCCAACACATAATCTTTTGTTTTTGCGTTTCCTATGCATAATCATTAGGAAAAATAATCAGGCAGGGAACCCGGATCAGTATATACACTGCCTGCTCTTGCCAAACCTTTTACTTCCTATTTATCTGTTTTATGGCGGGTTATCTCGCCTTAAATCTTGTAAATTATGTCCTTGCCGGAAGCAAACAGTCTGCCACGGGCGGCCCGGTTTATCAACCACGCATGGACAGGTTACTTCTTCAACCTTACCACCACGCAGCGCTGCATATCCCTGGCCCTTGCCGCTCCGGCCTTTTCGACCGGAAATTTCCCGCCAGCCAGAGCTGCCAGGCGAGCCTGGTCCACTCCCTCTCCGGTCAGGTAATCCCGGACAGCATGGGCCCTTCTGAAAGAAATCCCCAGACTGTTTTTGCTCTCGCCTGCCTGGTCAGCATAGCCGATGATCTCGAGCTTCACCCAGTCCGCTGATTTCAGAAGGCGGGCAAGCTGCTCCAACTGGCTGTAGAACCCCGGTTTGATCTGTGAGCTGTTGAGATCGAAAAACACCTGCAAGTAGAAATCTTCCGCACCGATTAGCGGGCAGCCTTTTTCATCCACCGGAAGAGAGGCCGGGGTGCCAGGGCACTGGTCAATCCCGTCAGGAACACCATCACGGTCCGAATCGAGCATCCGGCCGCTTTGATCGACCACCGCGCCCCTGGGTGTGTCGGGTTCGAGGTCAAGGTCATCAGGCACGCTGTCACCATCCGAATCAGGGAGCGGAACCGGTTCCTCTTCCTTGACTACCAAATTTTCAAGCGGACAGCCCTGGTCGTCCACCTGCACGCCTGCCGGAGTGTCCGGGCACATGTCCAGATAATCAGGCACCCCGTCACTGTCCATGTCAACCGGGCAGCCGCTCTTTGTGACTGCAACCTCCGGCGGGGTGTCCGGGCATTCGTCCATCTCATCCTGCACACCGTCCCTGTCCGTGTCCACTGCCTCTTTGGCCACCTTGCCGAAAAGGATAGTCACCCCTGCGCCGAACTCCCAGTTGTGGGTCTCCCGGTCTCCGCGCAAATCACTGTCAATAAAGTCGCGCTCCAGGTAATGGTCATGCACATCACAGCACAAACCGACATAGCTTTGCAAGAAATACTCAAAGCCGGCGCCGAAAATTATCAGGTCGCGCTTTTCACTCTTTTCGCTATCCAGCCCGGCACTGTTAGTCTTATCAATAGCATAGTCGAACTTCATCTCGGCCTGTCCCAGAGCCACTGAAAGATAAGGCACGAAAGAGCCGAGAGGCAGATTTATGCGGGCACCCCCGCCATATGCGTCATAACGCGCGCTGTTTGGCAGCAGACCCTGCTGGCCCTCGGAAACGACCCCTTTAAGGCCGCGCATATAGAAGCCTTCAATCCCGAGAACAGAGCACAGGTCAAAGCCTGCCCTTGCTCCCCACAGGGGCCCGTTCTCCAGAAGATTGGCCGGCTGATACTCCATCCAGTGGCCGAGCACGGGACTGACATACAGGGTGCCCAGCCTGTGGTTTGCCTGGACCGGCCGGGTCCAGACAAAAAAGACCGCCAATAACCCAGCAAGCCGGATAAAGCCTGGATTGATCAAGCGCATTGTTTCTCTAAAAAAAAAACGAGACATTTTCCCTTTGACAGTGCTCTGCGTACCTTGATTAATGCTTTAACCTAACAATTACGCAGCGCTGCAGCGATTTATCCCTTGCGGGCTTGCCCGGTTCGACAGGAAACTCTCCGCCGGCCAGCAGCTCCAGGCGACCCTCAGCAACTCCCTCGCTCACCAGATAATCCCGGACAGCCCGGGCCCTTCTTTCGGAAAGTCTGAGATTGGACTCCAAGGAACCGAGATTGTCTGTGTAGCCTATCAGCTCAAGCTCCACTTTGGGAGCTAATTTCATGAGCTGCGCAATCCGGACCATGTCGCCAAAGAACCGGGCCCCGACCTGAGCCCGATTACTCGGGAATAAAACTTCCAGATAAAACTCTTGCGGGGTCACGCGGGAGCAGCCTTTTTCATCCACCGGGAGATTGGGCGGAGAGTCAGGGCACTTGTCAATACCGTCGGGAACTCCGTCACTGTCCGAATCAACCGTCCTGCCGCTTGCATCGACCACCGCGCCTTTTGGAGTGTTCGGTTCAATGTCTAGTTGGTCTATTATACCGTCGCCGTCTTTATCAGCGGGAGGCACAGGTTTTTCTACCGCTTTCTTTTCCACCGGGCAGCCCTGTTCATCTACCCGGGTGCCGGCCGGGGTATCCGGGCAGCGGTCCAGGTAATCCGGCACCCCATCCTGGTCTTTATCGATCGGGCAGCCGTTAGAGTAAACCTCGACTCCAAGCGGTGTACCTGGACACTGGTCTTTTTCATCCGGGATCCCGTCGCTGTCGGAGTCCACCACCTTCTTCTCTACTCTGCCGAAAAGGATCGTAATTCCGGCGCCCACCTCCAGGTTGTGGTTCTTACGGTCGCCGCGCAAATCGCCGTCAATAAAATCGCGGTCCAGGTAATGGTCATAGGCTTCGAAACGCAAGCCCAGATGCCTGTTAACGAAGCATTCAAAGCCTGCACCGAAAACAAGCAGCTTACGTTTTTCATTTTTTTCTACAGAGACCGGCTCCCCATTGATATCTCTGATCGGGGAATCGAGCTGCATTTCGGCCCGCCCGGTAGAGACTGAAAAAAACGGGACTACGGGGCCGAGCGGAAGAGTGATGCGGGCTCCGACACCGTATGCATCATAGCGCGCAGATTGTTTTAATTTTCCAGGCGTATCGTCCGGGCTGATCTCCGATGGTCCGCGCATATAGAAACCTTCAATCCCTAAAACAGGGCAGAAATCGAGGCCTCCTCTTACTCCCCACAGCGGTCCGTCATCCAGACGGTTGGCGACGTAATAATCCATCCAGTGGCCCAGCACAGGGCTGACATGCAAGGTGCCTGCGCGGTGGTTGCCCGCAGCCGCAGGCTGAACCCAGACAAAAAATACAGCCAGGACCAAAAGCCGGAATAAAATCTGACGAAATAACTGCATCATTCCTCCAGATAAAGTGAGATGATTTGATTATAACGACATAGAATGAGTGTGTTTCATGGATAAAACGCGTCGAATATAAACCCGAACTCTAGCCAAAAATATTTGAAATTTATCGCAATCTATTCAGTTGATCGACCTGAGATCATTCTCGATCTGTTTTTAAGGAGAATTCAGGAGACAGAAGTCAGGAGTCAGCCATTCATGGCGCTTCGCGTCACCCTGAAAGAAACGAAAATATATAGATCTGTAGGGACACAGCATGCTGTGTCCGTTCATTGGCCATTATTTAAACCAAGATATTCGACCAATTGGATATGTATTTTCATAGTAGAATATAAAATTTTCCCCCCTGCCCCAAGTAACCTGCCCCGGCCTTTTCTACCATGCTTCGGACTCGATGTATTTGGGGCGGGGACCACTGACTACTGACTCCTGTATTCTGTATTCTCACATCGACAATTTGTTGTCGATGTAGGCGCATTAAGCGCCTAATAACAGTGCAACTGGGAAGCGAAACAGGCGCGGATCCGGTCTGTGCGGGCCTGATCGCTGACAGATACCACAGGGGGCTCCTCCCCGGCTCGGGCCATTTTTTCGGCAACCCTGATCACCAGGCAATTGATAATGAAAGAATGCAGAATGGTCGCCACAGCCCCCACTTTTATTTCCGGATAGCCTTTTACTGGAATAACAGTCTCCTGGGGGTCCATGTGGTTGTCGATAACCATATCTGCCACCTCGAACAGGTTCTTGCCGGTAGGGTGGCGGTTGGCTGCGGCTTCCGGCACGGAGCGGGAGAAAGCCGGGCAGGTTATGGCTATCACTTTTGCGCCTAGCTCCCTGGCCCGGATAGCGGCCTGGACACAAACAGCGTTGAAGCCATAAGCATTGGCGATAATCAACACATCCCCCTGGCCGATCCCGTAATAAGCCAGACAGGCGTCGGCATGTGAGCTTTGTCCCTCGAGGCGGTGGGCGAAACGCATACCGTTGGCTGCACTTAACGATATATCCAGCAGTGCGTTAATCGGTATCAATCCGCCCTTGCGGCAGAAAGCATCCTCGGCGGCGATATTGCTGTGCACCCCGGGACCATAAATATGGACGACCTTGCCCTGGCGAAACCTCTGTAGCATGGCTTCCGCTGCTGAGTCGATAACATGGCGCTCATTTTCGAGCACCTTGCCAAGACAGGCGCTAACATATTCCAGATATTGAGCTAAACCATCCACTTTTTTTCACCCGCTGTTTAACAAAATAGGGTTCCCTGTAGTAAGAGCCGGGTTCAGCTCTCTTTCTCCAGACTTTCCCCATCTAAGGATTTGGACTCCAGATTCAAGGAAGTGGGCACTATCTTACCTGTCTGGCGGTGGAGATAACCTGGTATTTTCTCGTGGCTTGCCGGGGTAACCTCTTCATCGTACCCATTTTTAGCAGCGATTGCCGCCCCGATCAGCATTATCCCACCCCCGACAAAAATCGACTCTCCATATCCGCCGATAGTCAAATAGTAGAGCACACCGACCATAATGGCCAGGACCAATACCAGGGGCAAAGCAAAAATCATTTTTTTAAATGCATTGGTCATACGGATATTCCCGGACAAATTATCGAAATAATAATTAATGACCTGATTTGCAGCTCTCTGGGATGAATCGAAATAAAAAAAATTTCCAAGACAGGTAAGAATAAAAAATTCCTGTTCCATCTTGGAGGTGTACTTGCCGTATAAATAATGCTCTTCTTTGTCCAGGCTTTTGATTACCGCCACAACATAGCCTCCAGACAGCCGGTAACACTGTCCCTCTTTTACTGGTGATTGAAGATTGTAGAGCACCTCGGAGCGCAGAAAAAACTTGCCTTTCTTGGTCTGCTTTGCCTGACTGAAAAAGCTGTTACTGATAGTCCGCCGCGCATGAGACATATCTGAGCCTGCGACAGCCGGGCAGACAAAATCATATTGCAAGGCCACTTCATGAGCGCCTATCACCGCTTTAGAGCGAATATAGTCTTTGAGGCTCGAGACACCATTTTCCTCTATCTCCGCCACAATGATTTCGATATACAACTCCAGCATGACTTTCCTGAGACGGCTGAATTCACAGGGGTATTCGCTGAACATTTCGAACAACTGATCGCATTTTGCAGCAGCTTCACCTTTAAATGTATTCTCCAGGGTGAGATTTTCCTTAATATCCATAATCTTCTTGGAGGCTTCCGCCATTTTATAATCTAGGTAGTTCTTGCTCACCAGGTTTTCATTAAAAACAGCAGGCAATCCCACCTCGCTAATTATCGCGTTAATGCTCAAATCGCTCTCTGGAACTCCTTTGAGCACGCGGTAGCGGGAATTAAAGAATTTGTGGAGGCCTTTATCCCAGATGTAATCGTACAACCGCATGAGCTCGAGCTCCTGGATCAGCTCGATCAACCGCTCGTTGGACTGATTGCCGAAAATCATAAAATAGAGCTTTTTCAGCTCCTGATTCTCAAGCTCCCGGGCACCAAACAAATTGACCAGGCTTTTCCCCTCCGCCCTGGGAGAAAGCATTAGCTGGAGCGTGGCGATCTCACAACTTTTCGGCATCTGGTCAAGCTGGAAAACCCCGGCCGCTTTTCTGTCAAGAAATTTATCGAGCAGCGTTAAACTTATACCATGCCTTAAAGAAATAGCTGACATGCCGCCGTAATTTCTGGCCAATATCTCCTCTATTATCTGGGCGAAATATTCAACTTCCTCGGCCCCCTCGACCAATGTGGGCAGACGGCTTAGCTTGATCTGATCCCTGATGTAATTTTTATTGATCATCCAGGTACCAGTTTTTGCAACGGAACCTGCAGGAGAAAAATGCTCCGACCCGATTTCCATTTTATTTTCGGACATAATGATCAGAATATTAACCCGTATTATTCACAAATTACCACAAAACTCGTAGGAGCGGACCGATGTGTCCGCCCGTCGTTCGGTAATTTTTCAATGGTAATCGGGCGCACACGCGGGTGCGCCCCTTCAAAAAACGAGAACAGAAAATTTTTATGAATTTTCCGGGTTAAATAAATAAATATAATAAAATAGTTCTTCTATTGATTAATTCGCAACTATTTTTTAAAAATCAAGGAAACCCGCTAGACTTTCAGTGCACATGGCTGTTAAACCGGAAAGGCTAAAAGCGTGTTGATTATTAACCATTCACATTGGATTGAAATGAAAAGACGCCTGAGGGATATTGTTAAATCCTAATATATCAATAATTTGCATTGGCGGTTCGCCAACCGCCCCTACGATCCGGGTACCTTTAATCATTTGAAAGCGTTGTTTCAACCTATTTCTAAACCTCCCGATTAATGATAGAGGCTGCATATGCAGCGCCGAAACCATTATCGATATTGACAACCGTCACACCGGCGGAGCATGAATTGAGCATGGTCAGCAAGGCGGACAGACCGCCGAAGCTTGCGCCATAGCCCACGCTGGTAGGCACTGCAATTACCGGCCGGTCCACCAGGCCGCCGACAACCGAGGCCAAAGCTCCTTCCATGCCGGCAACCACAATCACCACAGCAGCCGAAACCAGATCATCCTTGCGGTAAAGGAGACGGTGGAGTCCGGCCACACCTACATCGTAGATCCGCTGTACAGGGCTGCCCAAAACTTCCGCGGTGACCGCCGCCTCCTCAGCAATGGGAATGTCGCTGGTGCCGGCGCAAACCACTGTTATCGTGCCCCGCATTTTCGGCGGCTTCCCTTTGGACACAGAAACGATTCGCGCCTTCTCATGGTAGACAGCCTCCGGAAAAGCTTCTTTTATAAGCCCGGCTACACTCTGCGTAACCCTGGTGGCCAGCAGGCTGCTGCCTTGCTCGAGAATGCGCTGGGCAATCGCTAATACCTGCTCGGGCGATTTGCCCAGGCAGAAAATAACCTCCGGAAAACCGCTGCGCAGTTCGCGGTGATGGTCCACTACCGCAAAACCCAGCTCCTCAAACGGCAGAGTCTTGAGCATTGCCATCGCCTGCTCGACAGTAAGCTCTCCCTTTTTGAGCCGGGTCAGGATTTTTTTTATCCGCTCAGGGTGCATTGATATCTCTCCAGATATTGGCTGAAAATTCTTTGGACTTGATTCAGGCTCAGGCAGCTAAAAAGCTCCCGGCGCAGGTGCGAACTCTCAGGCAAGCCACGGGTATAGCAGCCGAAATGCCTCCGCATGATGATAATCCCACGGGCGGCCCCGTGCTTTTCAACCATCATTACCGTATGTTCCAAAACCTGGTCGAACCGTTCCTGCAGGGATGGATCACCGGGGTCTCCGCGACCGGCGATCAGCGCCCTGGCGCGGCGGAAGATCCAGGGATTACCCATAGCCCCGCGGCCTATCATCACCGCATCGCAACCTGTGCTCCGGAACATCTCCAGGGCATCCTGCGGCTCGAAAACATCCCCGCTGCCTATTATCGGTACCGGGGAAATGCGTTTGAGCTGCTCAATCCGGCTCCAGTCGCTCCGGCCGGCGAACCTCTGATCCCGGGTGCGCGGATGAAGTGTCAGGGCGCTGATCCCAGCATCGAAAAGCCGCCGGGCCACCTCGAGATAATTGATCTGGCCGGGCTCCCAGCCACTGCGGATTTTGGCGGTTACCGGGATTCCGCGCGCATTTTTTACGGCTTCACGCACCAGGCTAGCGACAAGCTCGGGATTACGCAAAAGCGAAGCTCCCCCGTTTCTTTTGACCACCTTGGGTACCGGACAGCCGAAATTGAGATCAATGAAATCCGGCTTGAACTCCGCAATAATCTCGCAGGCAGAGCCTATAACCTCAGGATGGGCCCCGAACAGTTGGATACCCAAAGGCCTTTCCTCAGGGGTAAAAAAAACGAGCTCTCTGGTTGCAGCCCCGCCACGCACCAGACCGTCAGCGCTCACCATTTCAGTCCAGGTGATATCAGCGCCCATCCGGCGGCAAATCCGCCGGAATATCGAACCCGTGATCCCCGCCATGGGAGCGAGTATTAGTTTATTACTGAAATCCATTTTAACCAGGGGCCTGAGAAAGTCCAATATTCACAATTTGCTCTTTGACTGAATTATTCATAAACCAGCATACCCTCGCTTGGGCACAACGAAGCATGAAAATCAAGAAGACACACCCGGTCCGCTTCGCGCCCCACCCCTCTCAAGAGGGGACTTTCATGTAAATTCCCCCAAGCCCTGCGTAGGTGGACCTGTCTGTCCGACCGAAGGCTGATATGTTTCGGTCAGGCCAGGGCGCACGCACAGGTGCGTCCCTGCCCAAACACCGGGATGACATTTTTACGAATAATCCGGACTGCAAGATATTATTAAAAATTCTTTAGCTGTTCAAGCTTATTGACACAATAAATATAATCCTCGCTATCTGCATCGCCTAATACTTGCCAAGATCATCCCGCCAATTTAGCTTAAAAGCCTTCCATGTTTAATTTAATCCGTTTTTATTCTTTATTTAATTACATGCAGCTTGCCGGGTGTATAATTTTTCTTGCTTTTGCGTGCCCACGGATTGAGGCGAGACATTTCGTTTAAAAGTTAATTGCCGAGCGGGATTTGCCTGATGAAAGAGAATCAAATCCATGAAGTGATTGAGAAACTGAAATCAGCCGCTGAAAGCTGGAACGTGCCGATTGTGACCGATATCAGCCGCCAGCGGCGGGACCCGTTCAAGGTATTGATCGGCACTGTGTTATCATTGAGAACCAAGGATGAAACCACTGCCCGGGCCGTGGAACGTCTTTTCAAATTGGCGGAAACTCCCGCCCAAATGCTCCAGCTCTCGGCAGAACTCATCGCCAAGGCAATCTATCCTGTAGGCTTTTACAAGACCAAAGCCGCCAACATTCTTCGAATTTGCAGTCAGCTTGTCGAAAAGCATGACGGAATCGTGCCGGATGAGATCGACGAGCTTTTAACTTTCCAGGGCGTGGGCCGCAAGACAGCGAACCTAGTGGTAACGCTCGGTTACGGCAAGCCCGGGATTTGTGTCGACACCCATGTACACCGGATCTCGAACCGCCTTGGATATGTCAAAACCAAATCCCCGGAAAAAACAGAATTCGCCCTCCGTAAGCGGCTCCCTTCCCAATACTGGATAATCTATAATGACCTGCTGGTGGCATTCGGGCAAAACCTGTGCAAACCGATTTCCCCTTTTTGCTCCCGCTGCCCCTTAAGCCATCTTTGCGAGCGGGTCGGGGTGAACCGCTTCCGCTAGCGCTCAAGCTGCTGCGCCGAAAGGTTCCGCTCCCTTGATACAACAGCACTCGCCGGTGAAACCTGGCGCTCAGGCGACATTATCGGATTTGTCGAATTCCTCGATAAATTTCATGGTCTTGTCCAGTTTCTCGCGCAGTTTAATAGAAACCACCTGCATCTCTCCGACTTTCTGGCCGAGCACTCCGGAAAGATCAATAGCCAACTCTCTCGGCTCGCACAAAGGATTGGGAAAACCGTTTTCATGGGCCAGGTTCTCGGCTTTGGCTACTATACAGGCCCCGAAAGCAGTTTCCCGGCCGAGCGCCTCATCGAAACCGAAAGTACCGCAATGGTGCAGGCCTACAAGCTCGCAAATCTCCCGGTGAATTTTCCACTGCTCGGCGAGCATCTTACCGGCAATCAAGTGGTTGAAACCAAACGCCTCCTCCTCAAGCTGCATCGGGTTCTCCGGCCTGGGCTGGCCTTTCAGGCGCCCGAAAAGACCGGCGGCGGTTTCCTGATCGTAGTGGCTGTAAAGCACCCAGCCGATATCGTGCAAAAGCGCCGCTGTGGTGATAGCCCCCACGTTACGGGTATAGCGGAGAACCTCGCGCAAAATGTATTCGGCGCAAACCGAAACCGCATGCGAATGTTTCCAGAACCCCAACAGGTCGAAATATTCGCTCTCTGCCTTGCTCTTGCTCAAGCCCGAGCGGATAACATGCTGAAAGATTATATTTTTCACCTCATTGTAACCCAGATAGGTAATCGCCCGCTGAAGAGAATCTATATGATAGCGCAGGCCGAATGCCGCAGAGTTGACTGTCTTAAGAATTTTAGCGGCATAAAAAGGATTCGACACCACGAACATGGCAATTTCGCGGGGCTCCATATCATAGTTGATCTCAATCAGCGGGGTTTCGCCTAGATCCGGCAAATCGCGCAGCACATGCTCCAGCCGCCAGACTGTCTCGACCTCGACCTGAGAGCGGGTCATCGGCCGCCAGCCTGCCGCTGAGGGCAGCTCGACAGGTTGAGCCTTGATCTCGGGAGAGATGTTCCTGGCCCCGGCAGGCCGGGAATCTCCCGGGGTCTCCTGCGGCGCCTGACTCTTCCGGTCATACCTGATGATACGCTGCTGAGGCGGTTTTTTTCTGCCGGAACGCAAGCGCAGCACAAGGTAGATAACAGAAAGCACCATAGCAAATAAAACGAAAAAATCCAATATTGTCATGGCCCGTTATCCTGTTGAAGAAAGTAAAATCATTCAAATTCAAACAATTTCTAGCTATTCTATACCTCAGGCTTATCGACTGTCAAGCGTAAAGCCCGAAATGTAAATATTAATTGCAAAACCCCCTTCTAGAGCTTGACTGATGCCAAGGTTTATTGATACTATTGTTTATGAATTTATCTTAAATCTTTGACCTGCTCCATACTCTCTCTTTATTGAGAGGTCTTCTTGCTCCACTCCAAAATCATAGGCCGGCTTTTTATCACTTTAACTTTTCCCCTTTGCAGCCTGGCACTCTCCGCTGGAGCACAGAAAGAGGATTCACCACTCGATTCACTCCGAGTTGAGAACTACCAGCTCAAAGAACGCCTGAATTTTCTGGAGGCGCGCAGGGAAGCTTTCCGCTGGGGCCGTTTCACTGAGGGCGCAGTGCTTCGCTCGGGATCGGTCATGCATTCGGAGCTCACACCTGAGGGAAGGCTGGCCTTTGCCACAGACAGGCAGGGAGTTATCTTTTTCGATGGGACTGTTTTCGAGATTGTAAACAGCCGCTTCTCCGGGCTCCAGGATGATTTTGTCACCTCACTGGCCCCCCTTGACGGAAACCGGGCCTACCTGGCTACAGGCTCCGGCCTTGTTTTTTACGACCAGGGAACCGTGACCAGATGTGAAAATATCCCCGCTGAACTGGAAACAGCACCGGTAAGCTGCCTGGCGGCTCAAGGAGAAAAAGATCTCTGGGTCGGCACGCAGGGCATGGGGCTTTGGCATCTCTCAGGGGACAGGTGGGAAAACTTCCAAGCAGATACGGATTCCACGGGCCTGAGTAATAACGATATCAACTCTCTGGTTGTGGAACCGAACACGGAAACGGTTTGGGTCGGCACGGCAGGCGGAGGCGTTTACCGCCTGGGTCCCCAAGGCTGGCAGAGATTCGAGGAGCCCCTTGGACCTGGAAGCAGTGAGGTGTATTGTCTGACCCTGGATGCCGACGGTCTGATTTGGATCGGCACGGTCAGTGCCGGCGCAGGTTTCTGGGATGGTATCGCCTGGCGCAAAGCCCCCCTCCCTTTGGAGGAAAACGAAGGGGTGGTCAATATCGCCGTGCTCTCTGATGGAGACCTGTTTTTCGGCTCCACCGCCGGCTCTTTTATCTACGACCGGGCAGCCGGACTCTGGCAGAGGCTCCCGGTTCCGGAAGAGCTGGCCCCCTATCCGATAATTTCAGCCTGCGAAGCCTGCGACCACCTCTGGCTCTCCCCCTCCGGCCAGGGCCTCTACCTCTATGACCGGGGCGTGATCGAACGCTACAGCCAGGAACAAGGTCTGCCTTCAAACATAGTCTACCATATCGCCCAGGCGGAAGACAACCGCATCTGGTGCGCCACATGGAACGGGGTCGGTATTTTCGACGGGCGAAGGTGGAAAAGAATGGGACGCGGGGATGGTCTGCCCAGCGACCTTGTCAATTTCGTTCTTTTCGGCAAGGAGGACAAGGCCTGTTTTGGTACGCACAGTGGCGTGGCCATTCTTTCCGCGGGACAGTGGACGGTTTATGACCGGGATAACGGCCTGACGAGCAACACTATCAACCACCTCTCGCTGGACAGCCGAAACAGGCTCTGGATCAGTACAGAGGGCGGAGGTCTGGGTGTTCTGGAGGGCGATTCGCTGAAAATATTCAGCGCCAGCGACGGGCTGCCCAGCAATCAGGTGCAGGCAGCGGCAAATGAGCCGAATGGCACTGTGTGGGTGGCAACCAAAAGGGGGCTGGCCTGTATCGAGCAGGGCCGGGTATTCCCGGTTGCCGAGGATCAAAGCTCGCCCGGATCAAGGCCCGGCCCATATCATTTCACTGCGCTGGAGGTCACCGCGGACGGTTCGCTGTGGGCCGCCACATACGGCCAGGGAGTATGGCGTAAAAATGCGCAAGACCAGTGGCGCCAGTTTACTGTAGATAACGGACTGAACTCTAATGAAGTCTATGCAATTGCCAGCAGCCGGGATGGACGCCTGTTTTTCGGCACAACGATGGGTTTAAGCCTTTATGACGGAAAGTACTGGAGGTCATACGGACCTGCCGACGGCCTTATCTCAGGCGCGGTCAAAAGTATCACCCCGGCAACTGACGGCGCGCTCTGGCTGGCTTCCGAGGACCAGGGAATTGTCCGTTTCGACCTGACTCGCTTCCAGCCCCCGGAAACTTACATCCGCACACCGGAGGGGCTGCTTGTATGCCAGAATGTAAAAAACCGGCTCGTGCAGCTTGTGGCTGCGCAAGACAAAAATAGCGCTCCAGCGCAAGCCGACACCGCCGGGGGCGTTTTTTATCTTGAAAACCAGTATTATTTCGCCTTACCGGGACCGGCTGTTGTGGATACATTGAGCGCAAGCCGGCTCGAACTCTCCGCTTTGGCCATGACACCCTGGTGGCCTGAAACAGCCAAGCAATTCCGTTACAGCTATAAGCTCGACAACAATCCCTGGACTGATTTCAGCTACCAGGGCACGATCGGCTTCCATGGGCTCGAGCGCGGGATGCACGTGATCAATGTCCGGGCCAAGGGCCCTCACCTGCGGGTTGATCCCACGGCAGCCATTTACAGATTCTATGTGGATATACCCACGCTCTGGAGCGACTGGCGCACTTATGCTCTGGCGCTGATCCTCCTTTCCGGGATTTTTGCCGTTATCTTCCGCAAACAGCTGACCTGGTACCTCGGCAAACTCCGCCATAGGCATTTCAGGCCTCTCACCCCGAATCCATTCAACCCCAATGTACCGGTAAGAGAAAAAGAGCGCTTTTTCGGCCGGGAAGAGACACTCAAGGCCTTGAGCGAATCTTTCACCTCGGGACATGTTTCGCTTATTATCCACGGTGAGGAAAAGATCGGCGTGACAAGTCTCCTGACACAGGCTGCCGATCATGTTAAACAACAGGGAGCCAAAGCTCTGTACCTCGACCTGGCAAGGCTCTACTTCCAGGATGTGAAAGCCTTTATCAAACACCTGAGCCTTCTGTTGGCCAATGAAACTCCCCCAGCCCCTGATCTGGACAAACAGGCCGATGTATCGCTGGAGGATTTCCGGGAGCTTGTCGGCCAGGAACAAAGCCCAGTACTCTTCTTTTTTGATAACGCCGAGCTTTTCGGCCGCCTGATTCTCCGCGATGAAAAATCGGGTTCCGAGCTCGCTTCCTGTTTTCGTGAGCTGCTGCTCAGCGACAACGGTGCCAGCTTCGTTTTCGGGCTCAAGGCCCTGAACCTTTTCCGGGAACAGGTGGAAGTGCTTTTCGATGTGAGCCGGATTATCCGTGTCGGCGAGGTCACCCGGGAAGCCGCAAAAGCAATTATCACCAAACCTCTCGCCGGCCGGGCGCTGTTGCATGATGACGCCCTGGACCTGCTGGTAAGTCTGGCCGGAGGCCATCCTTACCTGCTTTACTGCCTGGGCCAGGAACTGGTGGAACAAGTGAACCGGGAGCGCACAAATCTCTGCACTGAGGGTCTGGTGTCCCGGACCGTGGAGAGCCTGCTCAAGAACCCACCTGTGCTGCTTGTTGACTGCTGGGATGAGTTGACCAAAAGGGAGAAGCTACTCCTTGCAGCGGCGGTTTCGGTGTCTTTTTCCAGCGAGAAGCCGGTGATCTTGAGCCTGTCGGACATTGTCGGCATCCTGAGCTCGCACCGGATATCCTTGCTCGAGGAGGAGCTGGCCAAGGCCTCCGCAGATCTTTCCCATCGAGAATTACTGCTCACCGAGGACGGTGGCGCCAGGATCCGGGTGGAGGATTCACTCTTGAACCGCTGGATCTGCGCCAATCAGAATATAGACCTTATCAATGCCCTCGAGGAGTACGATCTGGGCGAGGCCATGCGCAAACTAGGCGATGAACTCGCCCACTCCTTCAAGATGGATGAGCTGGCCAGGCGAATACTCTCCTTCCTGGACGGGCTGCTGCATTTCGAATGGGGAGCACTCCTGGCCGCGCAGAGCAAGAAGGGGGAGGGAGAGCAAATACCGCTGACGCAACTTGGAACTGCCGGTTCCGGAGCCCACGGGATAAAACTTCCCGAGAGCCTCTCCGCCAGGATGCTTGAGAGATTGAGCCTTAAAGGCGGCGCACTGACTGTCGAGGGACAGGCCCCAGGCGAGGACTCTACTGACCAACCATGGCCATTCCAGCCGGGCACCCTGCTTGTACCCATGATGACAAGAGGTACATTTGCGGGTCTCCTCGCTCTCAGCAGAAGGAGGGACGGCGAGCGCTACAGCCGAAGGGACAGGCTGTTTGTGGAAACGATCGCCGAGCAGGTCGCTGTGTCTATGGAAAATGTCCGGCTCTACGAAGAAGAAACCGAAAAAGAAAGATTGAAACAGGAACTGGAAACGGCCCGCAAGATGCAGATGGCCATCCTGCCGGAAAGAAAACCCCAACTCCCTGACCTGGATATTTATGCCTATCTCAACCCGGCAACCGAGGTGGGAGGCGATTACTTCGATTATATCCAGGTCGATGGCTCGAAGCTACTTTTTATTATCGCTGATGTAAGCGGCCACGGAATAAGCGCCAGCACCCTGGTATATATGGCAAAAAGCTGTATTTTCAACCAGATCAAAACCGACTACAGCGTGGAAAAAGTGATGGCGGCGATGAACGACATGGTCTATGGGGTGCTCAAAGAACGATTGCTGATGACTTTCTGCTATGCGATATTCGATTTGGAAAAACGCACTCTCAGCTATTCAATCGCCGGACACCCGTTCCCATATCATTACCATGCAAGAGAGGGAAAGCTCAAAGAGCTGGAGCTTTCCGCCTATCCCCTGGGTGTCACCCCCAAGGCCAAATATAAATCAGTTGAAATCAGTTATCAGCCCGGTGACCTTTTCGCTTTTTACTCGGATGGAATTATCGAGGGCTCGAATCCCGGCGGCGAGCAATTCGGTTTTCTGCGCTTCGAGCAAATTATTCTCGATAACAAGGATCTTGACGCCGAGGGAATAAACCGGAACATGATCGATAGTTTTCATGTTTTCTCAAAAGGTAATCCACAGGACGATGATGTAACTCTGGTAACGATCAAGGCCCAATGAAAAAAAATCAGCCCATAAAAAAAGTCAGTGAAGCCGCGGTCGAAAAAACGGTCGGCAGGCTTGTCGAATTGTCCCGAATCAGCAGTCTCTTTCTGGAAGCCGAAAAAGTCGAGGCGGCGCTTGCCGAAGCGCTCGGGATAATCCGGCGCCTGCTCTGCCATGAGAGGGTATATATCTATCTATACGAAGAGGATGACAGGCTGCTTCTGCCCTTTGACTCAAGCCAGAACACCGCCTGCCCACCGCTCGAGCTGCCCCAAAGCCTGCTGCGACCGCCTGAAGACCGGCGGAAAGGGCCTAAGCTCCAGTTGAATGACCTTAATAAATTGATTTACTTGAATGGGAAAAACCATTCGGAGCCATGGAGTCTTTTCTTTCAATTAAACAGAAATGCTCTCAAAAAACTCGAGATCCGGCTGATCGTCCCCCTGGGTACAGGCCGCGATTTCCTGGGCGCGATCCTCCTCGGCGAAAAAAACCGGGATCTCCGGTTGAGCCGGGATCAGCTTGAGCTGCTGGAGGCTGCGCACATGGAACTCTCTCTCGGTCTGGCCCGCTTCAAGCTTCTGAAATCGATCAAGCGCTCGCATTACGAGACAAAACTCAAGATTCTCGAACTGGAAACCCTGCAGGACATCGGAATAGCTATTGCAAGTATTCTCGACCTTGATCAACTGACAAAGGAGCTTCTTCTGCGAGCGGTCTCAGTGCTCAATGTCAACCGGGCAATGGTACTGGTTAAACGGCCGGGCGAAAGTATCCTCAGCCGTATCGATAAGGAACCGGAGCCTATGTATGTGGCTGAAACCTTTGGTTTGGAAAGGGCCGAGACAGATAAATTATGCTTTTTCGGCGGCTGCGATGCGGTTCTGGAGAATCTGAGGAAAAGAATCCCCACGATTCTTAACGATTCCAAGGCTATTCCCCAGGCTCTTGACTGCGGAAAACTGCTGGTGATGCCGATTCAGTTCAAGGGTGAGCTGCTGGGATGCATTATGGTTGGCGACAAGGAAGGCCGTTATGGGCAGTTTCCTGATTTCGACCAGGGTGACCTGAGCCTGCTCGGCGCCATGGCCAACCAGGCGGGAGCCGCTATCTCAAATGCCAAGCTGTACAGTAATGTGCTGGAAATGAAACAATATAACGAGAACATTCTCACCAGTATCGCCAGCGGGGTGATCACCACTGATAACGAAGGCAGAGTGGTGAGCTATAACGATTCGGCGGCGAAGATTTTCTCAATCCCCGCTTCTCAGGCGATAGGGTTGAAAATTGAGGAGCTTTTCTCAGCGGTAGATCAAGTCACTCTGGCCGAGAAACTGGCTGCCACTTTAAAAGAGGGAAGCACTTACCAGGAGACAAACCTGCGAGCTCGCACCCCTGCCGGGTCAGAAATTGTATTTAATATCAGCCTGACCCAACTTTATGCAGAGGACGAGAAAAAAAGCACCAGAGGCGTGGTGGTCTCAGTGGAAAACATCTCCGAGGGGGCCAGAGTCAAAGAAATGCTCAAGCGCTATGTCAGCGCGAATATAGTGGATCTGGCGCTGGAGAAAGAACACGAGCTGGCCCTGGGCGGCAAATTATGCGAGGTTACCATTCTTTTTACCGATATACGGGGATTCACCGAAATGAGCGAGGAGAAAACACCCGGGGAAGTAGTCGACCTTCTCAACAGCTATTTTGACTTGATGATTGATGTGGTTTTTCGTTACAATGGTACAGTGGATAAAATTGTGGGCGATGAACTAATGGTCCTTTTCGGCGCTCCTTTCGCTTTCAAGGATGACACGCACCGTGCTGTGGGCTGTGCTCTGGCCATGCTCGAAGCGCTCGGAGAGTTCAACAAGCGCCGTCTGCCGGAAGGGCATGCTCCCCTGGCAATCGGTATCGGTCTGAACCGGGGCTCTGTGATCTCAGGCAATATCGGCTCGACAAAGCATATGGATTACACGGTCATCGGGGATGCCGTGAACCTGGCCAGCCGCCTTGTAGGCCATGCTGCTAAAGGTCAGATTCTGATCTCACGCAGCGTGTACGAAAACCTGAACAACTCATTCCTCTGCCGCAGGATGGAAAACATCCGGGTCAAGGGCAAAAAGGACCCGATAGAAGTTTTCGAGGTTCTGCACAAAAACAGACAAAAATAATTGACATGGGCAGCGAAAAATTAAAATTCGACAGTTGCGTGACTATGACTGTGCCGATGGAGGCCAACCAGGAGCTCAAAGTGGCCGAGCGGGCGGAAGAGCTGGCTGTCCGGCTGGGCTTCGAGCGGGATCCGATCGATGAGATAAAGCTCGCCCTGATTGAAGCCGTAATAAACGCCATCGAGCATGGCAGCAGCCCTGAGCGCAAGGTATTTATTACCTTCGGACTCAACCGGAAGCCTCGCCGGATGGCAATTGTCATCTCGGATTCCGGCTCAGGCTTTGATCCCGGCGCTGTCGAAATACCGGACATCAAGAAAAAGATGCAAAAAGGCACGCGCAAAAGGGGCTGGGGACTGAAAATCATGCGCAGTCTGATGGATGAAGTACGGGTTGAATCTTCCCGGGGTGGGACGCAAATTACCTTGATCAAAAACGGTTAAAAGTAATTTGACAATTAAGCCAGTTCTCTCTACATTAATTCTAGATCTCTGTTAACCTGTTTGCCAAATAGCTTGCTAAAAGAAAATTATGCATCTTGAAACCCAGTTCCATTGTTCATCCAGATTACCGGAGTAACCACTTATGGCAGAAAATTTTCAAGTAACCATTCGCCGGGAGATTAACTACGCTATCCTTTATACTGATGGCTATATTAACAATACCGGCGGCGAAAAGATCGCCCAGGAATGTTACAAACTGCTGGATGAAGGGATAAAGCGTTTCATCCTCAATCTGGCCAAGTCACCGATTGTCAATAGTGTAGGTATTGCCGTGCTGATTGAGCTCATTGAGAGGGTGCGGGAAGAGGGTGAAAAAGTGATTTTTTGCAATTGCACCCCGGTGATCTCAAAAACCTTTAAAATTATGGGATTGACCCAATATGCCGAACTATACGATGATGAAAGGGAAGCTATTGGTAACATTTCATCATGAGACAGCGGCGGGCGCAGAAATGAAAAGGTTTGTCCTCTTATTGGCGATGTTTTTCCTTATGGGTGCGGTCGCCCCTTTGCAAGCCGTATTCGATAAAGCGCAGCTCAACGATAAAAGGTATATCAACATCGTCTTTATCCTCGACTGCTCGGCAAGCATGAACAAGATAATCGGCCCGGTGCGCAAGATCGACATCGCTAAAAAAACCGTGGAATCGATTATCAAAAACCTGGCAGTAGAAAGCCATGATGCCGCTTCAATGAAAACGGCTTTGAGAGTTTTCGGTTCCAAGTTCTACAAATGGAAACAGAACTGCGATGACACCAGCCTTGAAGTGGCGCTGGATGATATCGAAAAAACCCTGAATCCCATTCTGATCACGGTTAAAAATGTCACGGCCAAAGGCCAGAGTTCGCTTTCTCTGACCATGGATGCGCTTAAAGGGGATTTCCCGGAAGAGAATGACCAGAGCAATTTTATTGTGGTAGTTTCCGACGGCGATGAATCCTGCGGAGGAAGCCCTTGCGCTGCTGTTAAACAACTCGCCAGCACAAGCCAGGGGGTTTCTGTAAACACTCTCGGTGTGGAGACCGACCCTGCCGGTTACGAGAATCTCAATTGTATGGCCAATGCCGGCAACGGCTTATATTTCGACAGCAAGGATGTAGAGGATTTTATTCTTTTCCTCAAAGATAATAACAAAATTATACAGGAAAACCGTCGGCTGTTCGCTCTGCAAGCCTCAAAGAGCGCGAATGATACTACGCGAATCAAGAAGCGCGATGTGACCGCCGATCTGAAAGAATATGTTCTTGAAGAAGCTTCTCCGCTCTATCCGGACCGGGATGAACGTTTTCCTGCCATTGATACCTTGAAACCCGAGGACAAACTGTTTTTGATCTCTTCCAGAGGACTCTGGCTTAATGTTTTCGCACCGGCGAAGCAGATCCAGGGCTGGATCCTGGCCAAAACCGGAGGATCGGAGTACTCGGTAACCGTAACTGATGACAAAACACCTCTTTATGTGGAGAAGAGCCCATCGAGCCAGGTAGCCGTTTATCTGAACGCGGGCGACCAGCTTACTGTCTTAAAAAAAGAAGGCGCCTGGTATAATGTTTTCAACTCGAAACTTAATCTCAAGGGATGGGTTATCGCATTCAATGTAGCGGAGAATTGAATTCCAATGCCTGGGTGGCTGGATTGGCTTGGAATTTTCCTGTGGCGATCTGATTAATCCTCAACCATAGGCGAAGATATGCCTGGAGTTCTGAAAAAGTTCAAAAAAGGCGATGTGATTATCGCCGAGGGTACCACAGGCAAATTCCTTTATATCATTGAATCTGGCAAAGTCGAGGTGACCAAGGAAAGCCCTACCGGTCCTTTGCAACTTGCCACTTTGGGCCCCAATGAAGTTTTCGGCGAAATGAGCCTGATTGACGACCGTTTCAGCCGCCGCACCGCCACAGTCCGAGCCATTGAGGACAGCCAGGTAATAGTCCTCGACAGACGGGGGTTTGACAGTTACATCAATCAGGCCTCCCCCGGTATCTTCAACCTGATCAAAAGACTCTCCAAACGTCTGCGGGAAACAAACGATATTATCACCCGCGCTGGTGGAGATGTGCATAACCTTCCTAAAGCCCTCAAAACAAAACCGGTCACCGGGGATAAAGAGCAAAAACTCACTTTCGACCAGATGGCTGAATCAGTAGAAGCCGCAGTTGACCTCAACCTCATGCCGAAAAAATTCAAAAAAGACCAATTGCTGATCAGGGAGAACGCCGATGCAATGAGCCTTTTCCTGATCAGGGACGGAGCAGTCAAGATTTTCAAGAAACTGGGCGACCAGGAAGTCGAGATCGACACTCTCTGCGCCAGTGAGGTGTTTGGCGAGATCAGCATGTTCGGCGACGGGAAGCGCTTTGTGACTGCAAAAGCCATTGAAGACGGGGAAGCGGTCGTTTTCAGCAAGAAACAAATGGACGAAATGCTTCGCAAAGCCCCGCTCGAGCTTTTTTTGATTATGGAATGCATGACCCAGAAGTTGAAAAGGATTACCTTGCGTTTTCTGGAACAGATGGATGAAAAACAAAAATCAGAGAGTGTGTGCCGGAAACTGGAAGCGGAGCTGAACGACTTGAAAAAAGAGAATTTGACGCTTCAGGAAAACCTCAAGAAAATGCGCGAAAATCAAACTGCCAGACCTGCTTTCACCCCTGTCGATCCCGCTTCGCCACCCCAGGATAATGAGATCACCTGAGCCTTTTCAGGCAGAACTTCGCCCCTGCCATCCGGATTTCACCTTTATTTCTTCTAAAATCTAGCCAAAGATATTTGAAATTTATTTTATCTAACCACTAAGTAACTATGTTGCTTAGTGCTATAGTTCGAAAGTTCGGAGATGTATTTTATTCATAGTACACGAGTCCTTAAATGCGGCTAAGCGGTCGCCCTCTGGCAGTTCCACGGATCCAGTTTATGCGGCGGGCGGAGAATGTCTTGAGCGCCCGCACTATTTCGGGCAATCCAGGAGTAGGGGCGGGTTTTAAACCCGCCCTCCCGGCTGTGAATAATCGTGACCTTTCAGGCGAATCGAACCACGGTGATAGTTCGTTAAGGGCGGGTTTGAAACCCGCCCCTACCAGTAAAAATGTCTGGATTGAATAATACGTCATAATATTTATGAAATCATATACTTAGTGTCTTTGTGGTTAAAAATGTAAGAGATATTCTCTTAGAGCGAATTTGTAAGAATCTATTGGCATCCAGTTTATGTCAGAATGATTCTTGAGTTTGACCTGGAGCTTGTTTATAGTTAAATTTTTTGTTAGTGGAGTTATATCCGCACTGTTCAGGGTGATTAGAGAATCCGGTGGTGGGGGCCGGCCCCCACGCCCCTCTTTCGCCCACTTAAACTATCTGTAACCTTGCAGTCAAACCGACTGGTTTTTTATGACCAACCCAGGTTAAAACAAGGAACCTCCGTCAGTGGAAAAAACTCTGCTCAAGCCCCGAAGACTCAAACAGGGTGACACCGTGGGCCTGGCAGCCCCGGCAAGCCCCCTGCTCACTTACCGCGATATCTCGCGGGCCGAGCATGTGCTCGCCGGCATGGGGTTCAAGGTGCGCCGCGGCCGGTTCATTCGCCGCAGGACAGGCTTTCTCGCCGGCAGCGACCGTGAGCGCGCCGCTGATCTCAACTCCATGTTCGCAGACCCCTCGGTGCAAGGTATTTTCACCCTCCGGGGCGGCTACGGAAGCGGCCGCCTGCTCGGGCTTCTCGATTGGGACACTATCCAGGCCAACCCCAAGGTCATTGTCGGCCACAGCGATCTGACCGCGCTGCTTATCTCTATTTACCAGCGGACAGGCATGGTAACTTTCTGGGGCCCGCTGGCAGGCTACGATCTCGGCCGCTCACCCTCCCCTTTTAAACTGAAATGGCTCAAAGCAGTGACTTGCGAAAGCCAGTCCGGCATGAGGCTGCCCAAAGGCCCGGGAGCCGCGGGCCGCCGCTGGCGCGTGCTGGGCGGGAGCGGGGTGGCCGAGGGCCGCCTGGTCGGAGGGAACCTGAGCCTTCTGGCAAGCCTGATGGGCACGCCGTATGAAATCGACACCAGGGGCAAGCTCCTTTTTTTCGAAGATGTGGATGAAGACCCATACAGGATCGACCGGATGCTCAATCAGCTCGATCTGGCGGATAAATTGCGCGCGGCTGCGGGGATTCTGGTGGGACGGTTCATGAACTGCGAGTCAAGCGGAAGGATGCGGCGCTCGTTCGGTTTGCGCCATGTGCTGAAAGAAAGATTGGGCGGCCTCGGCATCCCGGTGGTCTATGGAGCTCCTATCGGTCACGAGCCTGAAAAAATAACCCTTCCCCTCGGAGTAACGGCCCGCCTGTCGGCCAAGGACAGGAGCCTCACCCTGCTCGAGCCGGCGGTCTTGTGAGGGACCGGTCAAGCCTTCGTGAAACCTGAAAAAAGCTTCTCCTGAAATAATCAAAAAAAGCTCCGCAGCTTTTCCTTCACCTGTTCATAGGAACAGGGCTTGAGAAGGAAATCATTGGCGCCTTCCTTAGTGGTCTGCTTGAGAAGGATACTCGAGTTCAGGTCGCTCATCACGATTACCGGCAAATCCCTGGTCTTCTCTTCCGATCTCAGCGCCTTGAGCGCTTCAAGGCCATTCATCACGGGCATCCGTAAATCGAGAAAAATAATATCCGGTCTGTCCTTGGCCGTTTTGGCCAGCGCCGCCCTGCCATTGATAGCGGCTGTTGCTTTGAACCCGTCCTTAACGAGCTTGCGGCACATATCCTGGCAGAACTGGATGTCGTCATCGGCCACCAGTACGTTTATACCATTTTCCCGCTTGCTGATTTTGGTCATCGAGCGCTCGAGATTATTTTTCACCATCTCATTCTTATCGTTGACCACAGCTTTTAAAAGCGCCTTCAACTGCGGCTGATTGTGCCCGATCTCGCCGATAACCCACACTGCGCTGGCCCGCATCTTGGGTTCCAGGTCCAGCAGCATATCCTGCAGCACAGTGTCAATCTCCTTGTGGCCGAAATTCCAGATCGCCTTGAGCGCATTGGCTCTCACCCGGTTGTCCTTGTCGAACTTGTATTTCATCAGGATGCCCAGGACATTGCGGTTACCTATCGCTTCGAGCGACTCGATCACATTGGCCCTCACCCTGGCATCCGGATCATTCAGCAGTTTCATCAACAGGCCGGATTCTTTCTGGTTCAGCATATCGGCAATCAACTTGACTGCTGTCGCCCGTACCTTGTTATCTTCATCGATCACGATCTCAGACAGGGTCCTAGCTGTAAAATCGGCGTTTTCGTGAATCAAAATGGCCAGAACCTTTTGAGTGGTCTTGGGATTGGTCAGTTCCATATCTTTCAGGTAGCCGTATTTATTATCCAGGCCGACCACCAGCTCGATGAGCTTTTTTTTCTGCTGGATACCCAGCACAGGCTTTTCTTCATTCTCCTTCAATATCCGCAGGATGATCTTTATCACTGTGTTGCGGGCCATGTTGCGCAAAAACTCACTCTTGTACTGGGAAAGCGGAAGAATATGTCTGAGGGTTTCCAGCCCGCCCAGGTAAGCTATTTCTTTCAGGACTTTAATCTTTGTCGGGTCGGGCATTTGTTTCAATTCAGCGGCCAGAAGGACAACCCGTTTTTCCGGATCCTTCTCATCCGCAGAGCTTTTTTTCTCTCCGACCGCCTCTGCTCCCGGCTCCTCCTTCCTGCCCGGTTCTGTTTTCTCTTCCACCGGCGCCTCTGCACCCTCAGGTGACGGCTCTTCTTTCAATTCAGTCTTTAAAGCTTCAATCTCACCCCGGACTTCCTCAAAGATCTGCCTGGCCTTTTTCTCGATCTGGGCTCTCTGGAAAGCGGACAACTCGACAAAAAAATACAGGCTCTGGGTGAGCCGCATTATGTTTTCGTTATAGGTACGGATGATCTTATTCTGGTAGTCCACGTTATTTTTCTTCTTGTATTCCTCGAGCTTCTTTTCGACCAGGGATATCTGTTCCTCGAGCAGGGAAACGTTGCCCAGCCGATGAATCAAGAGATTAATGTCGCTTTCTTCCAAGGGGTTTTCTCTTTTTTCGCTGTCCGCCTTGGACCCTTCTGATTCATCGAGTTTTTTACGGAAAAGCAGGTACGACTCCAACTGGGATTTCTGTTCAAGAGAAAGCCTCTGTTTGTCCGCGTCCTTGATCTCCAGCAAGCTTACCAGTCTGACTACTGTATCGTAATCCATTTCATCGATCCAGGCCTTGCGGTTGTCCTTGGCCACCTTTGCCCCTGAATTCATGGCAATGATTCTCTTATAAACCAAAGCCTCCAGCAGGGCTTCAAGTTCAAACTCGTAGTATGTGCGGAACTTTTCCAGCAGGCCCTTGATCACGTTCTGGCTGTCTGTAATATATACCTCATCTATCACCTGTCTGATCTCGCTGAGCGGATCATGGTCGCGGCTCGTTTCGATCAGTTTGTTGGCCCAAAATTTCAGCTTGTGGCAAATCAGAACCTGCTTTTTCAGGCTGGAAATCGGTTCTCCATGCTGGATTTCATCATCCAGCCTCTGGGAAAGCGAAGTTTTCTTGCCCTGGTCCAGCCTGGTGCGTTCTACATTCAGAGTATTGAACTGATCTAGATAAAAGAAAAACCGCAGCAGCGTATCCTCTTCATCGATAAAACTCTTGAAGCGGCTTTTCACCGACTCCAGCTTTTCTCCCTCGATACTTTCCTGCTGGTAAGTATAACGTAAAAAGATCAGGATAAAATAATGCCCGAATAACGAGACATCTCCGGCAAACAGCTTTTCCAGGGCATCAAGCTTGGTGCTGAAATATTCTTCCAGGACGGCCTGGCGACTTTCCGCGTTACCCGCAGTGGTGAGCCTGTCATTGAAAACAGAGTCCAGAATCGCAAATGCCCCGATAAAGGTCTCACCGAGGGTAGTTTTTTCCAGGCGCAAATTCGGATGCTGGTCCAAAAAGAACTGTCTGAATCTGCCGTCTTTTGTCAGTTTGTCGTAGCGCCCCCCGAAGATCAGAGGGATATCTTCCTTAAGCCGGTTCAATCCCTCCTGAACACTCAGGCTTTTCAAGGAATTGATCCGGTTTTCAAGAAATTTGCGAGCCTCGACACCCGGATTTAGTCTCAGACCGAATTGCATAAGTATCTCTTTCTTCATCAGGGGTACATTCGATTAGTACATTATCTATAATAATTGGACATGATATTTAAATCAATCATGTTGTCAAGAAAACAGCTTGCAAGCTTCCCCTTGAATTCCTCTCTCTTGATATGTACCCGCCGGCTCTCAAGCCGGGAGTTCTATTTTCAAACCTGGAGGCCCGCCAATAATTAAATACTTTCCGCCAAATAACTTTTCAAAACTAACCCTTCGGGAGAAAAAATATTGACAGTTTGTTCCCTTAAGTTTAAAATAAGGTTATGCATTTCAACCGGTCTCACCACTTGCGGAAAAAGCGTTCAGACCCTAAGTGAGAAAAACGATTTAAATCATTTTTTCACTATCCAAGTCGCCGAGGGTGTGTCGATGATCAGTCTGATAAGTTTAGAAAAAGGCCGGTCCTGGTGCGGCAGGGAATTCCTTTGGCGTAAACTTCACCATAACGCCCGAGCACTATTACGCCCGCAACCCTAGAAGACAAAATGAGCTTGTTTTTTCTGACACCGTGGGCGCTATAAAGCTTCCGCGGTTTTTTGATTTAAAGGAGTACCTGGTCTCGCGCCGCTGGTACCGAAAAGATTGGGGATCCTCTTATGTCACAAATAATTCCCGAGAAGAAAGAGTTCCTTGCCAAAGCCAAACCAGGCAGAATCGTCTCGGTGGCTACCGAGCTTTACACGGATACCGAGACACCAATCAGCGTGTTCAAGAAAATCTGCGAGCCGAGCGAATACGCTTTTCTATTGGAAAGCGTGGAGATGGAGGAAAAGATCGGACGTTTCTCTTTCCTCGGTCTCTCTCCATATGTCACTTTCCAGGCTCGCGGCTCACAGATCGAGTTAACCAGAGATGGAAAGGTGAGCCGCTTCGAGGGTAATCCGATAGAATACCTGAAAGACTGGATAAAAACTTACAAACCGGTGCCGATCGAGGGGCTGCCCAGGTTTCAATGCGGAATTGTGGGTTACTTTTCTTATGATATCGTCCGCTATTTTGAAAAAATTCCCTGTACCAAGCCCGACCCTCTGGTCCTTCCTGATTGCTTCCTGATGGTTGCTGACCGGTTGATTGTTTTTGACCATGTCAAGCATACCCTGATTGTCATTGTCAGTGCCTTTATCGAAAAAGGCGACCACCCGGACTCGATTTATGAGGCGACCTGCGAAAAAATACGCTGGATTGTCCGGCGGATTAATGAAATCGTGCTCGTGCCCCAGAACCTGAGGCCGCCGAGCGAAAGATCATCCCTTAAAACCTCTTCGAACACCACCTGCGAGGATTACATAAGGATGGTGCGGCGGGCCAAAGAATATATTTACAAGGGAGACATTTTCCAGGTCGTGCTGAGCCAGCGGCTGTCTGCAGAGCTCAAGGGAGACCCCTTCAATGTCTACCGGGCGCTGCGGCGGATCAACCCCTCACCTTATATGTTTTACCTGAAGTTTGGAGAGCTTAAGATCGCCGGCTCGTCACCGGAGGTTCTGGTCAGGGTGGAAAATGGAGTGGTCACTAGCCGGCCCCTGGCAGGCACCAGGCCGCGCGGAGCAAGTCCCGAGAAAGATAAAAAGCTCGAAAAAGAGCTGCTGGCAGATCCCAAGGAAAGGGCCGAGCATGTGATGCTTGTCGATCTGGGGCGCAACGATCTGGGGCGCATCTGCCGCTACGGCACAGTCAAGGTCACCGAGCAGCTGGCTATCGAGCGCTATTCCCACGTAATGCATATTGTGTCCAATGTAGAAGGCCGCCTGCGGCCGGAGGTCAACGCCCTCGATGTACTGGGCGCCTGTTTCCCTGCGGGCACTGTGAGCGGCGCCCCGAAAGTCAGGGCCATGGAGATTATCGATGAACTGGAGAAAGAAACCAGGGGCATCTACGCCGGAAGCGTGGGCTATATCGATTTTTCCGGGAACCTGGATTTTTGTATCACCATCCGCACAATCGTGATTAAAGGCTCCACCGCTTATGTTCAGGCCGGGGCCGGCCTGGTCGCCGACTCCGATCCCCGGCGCGAGTACCAGGAAACTCTCAACAAAGCAAAAGCGCTGCTTAAAGCTATCGAGCAATCGCAGGAGTTCCTATGATCCTTGTCATTGACAACTATGACTCTTTTACCTATAATCTCGTCCAGTATCTGGGTGAAATGGGCGCTGATATTGCTGTCTACCGCAACGATAAGATCACGGTAGAGGAGGCTGAAGCCCTGAATCCCAAGGGGCTGATCATCTCGCCCGGCCCGGGTACGCCGAATGATGCCGGGATATCGCTCAAGCTGATTACCCGTCTTGAAAACCGCCTCCCCATCCTGGGTGTCTGCCTGGGCCACCAGTGCATAGGCCAGGCCTATGGAGGACGGGTGGTGGGAGCTCCCACTCTGATGCACGGTAAAACCAGTTTGATCCATCACGATGGCTCATCTCTTTACAAAGGCGTCGCTAACCCCTTCGAAGCCACGCGCTACCATTCTCTGGTTGTGGACCGGGATTCTTTCCCCGGATGCCTCGCCATAACGGCCCGGACAGAGGACGGGGTGATTATGGGCCTGCGCCATGCCCAATTTCCAGTCGAAGGAGTGCAGTTCCACCCGGAATCGTTCCTGACTACTGAGGGCAAAAAAATTCTGCGTAATTTTCTTGATCGGGTAAAAGAATAAAAACAAGTCACTACTGGAGCAGTCAGAATGGGAAAACTGGCACGAAGTTTTCAGGATCTACCGGAAGCCTGTTCTAATGCCTGGGCGGAATTCTGTCTTCCGGGCACTGATCACTTTATATTTGAATAATTACCAAATGACGGCTATGGACTACGGACGCATTAAAAGGGAACTAGGCCCGCCGGATGCCCGGTGGATCTGTGTGTTCGGCACCTCGGATCCTGCAGATACCCAAAGCGTGGAAGAATCCGAACGCATGGGGCGCGCTCTGGCTCAAGCCGGTTATGTCGTGGTTACCGGCGGCTACGGAGCGGCCATGGAGGGAGCAAACCGCGGAGCGCAAGCAGCCGGGGGGTATTCAGTCGGTGTTACCTGCTCCCTCTTTTCCCGTAAACCCAATGCCTATTTAAACCACAGGTTCGAGGCGGACAGCCTGCTCCAGAGGCTCGAAACCCTGCTCCGGCTCGGGGATGGTTATGTGGCTGGAAAAGGCGGGACAGGCACCCTGGCCGAGATTGCCCTGGCCTGGGAATATATCAACAAGCGCATTCTGCCCGGCAGAGCACTGGTGCTCCTGGGCGACTTCTGGTCCGTGCTGCCTGAAATCATGCGCAACGCCAAGGCCGCCCCGGGTGTCAGTCTCGGACGGGCATCGGAATCAATAGCCACAGCCCGGGATGTCCAGGAGGCAGTGCGAATTCTCAATCAAACACTCGGCAAATCCGCATGAGCTAAGATACGGTGGAGGCTGCCCGATACATTTGCAAGCAGCAGGAGAAATCAACATGCTAGTTGTCGAGGCGATCCGCTCCCTGGTGGAGGGCCGCGATCTGAGCGCTGAACAAGCCCGGGGGGCGATGAACGAGATTATGGAGGGCAAAGCGCTGCCCTCACAAATTGGAGCCTTTCTAACCGCGCTGCGGATTAAAGGCGAAACTGTGGCAGAGATCACTGCCTTTGCCCAGGTGATGCGCGACAAGGTCACCCGCGTGGAATCCCGCGCCCATGCCGTGGTGCTTGATACCTGCGGTACCGGGGGGGATGGATCATGCAGTTTTAACATTTCCACGGCTGCAGCCTTTGTGGCCTCCGGAGCCGGGGTCCCGGTAGCCAAGCACGGGAACCGCTCAGTGTCGAGCGCCTGCGGAAGCGCCGATGTACTTAAAGAGCTCGGGGTAAATATCCAGGCCGGCCCTGAAACAGTCAGCCGCTGCCTGGAT
Source organism: archaeon (assembly GCA_035528795.1). Lineage (GTDB taxonomy): Bacteria > Gemmatimonadota > Glassbacteria > GWA2-58-10 > GWA2-58-10 > DATKXY01. The sequence goes on from DATKXY010000274.1 coordinate 56,529, forward strand.
CAAGCAGGGATCTGCTTCATCTTCGCTCCGCTGTTTCATCCGGCGATGAAGCATGCGATCGGGCCGCGGCGCGAAATCGCTATCCGGACGGTGTTCAATATTCTGGGGCCCCTGACCAACCCGGCGGGCGCCAAATGCCAGCTCCTGGGCGTTTACTCCGCAGAGCTGACAGAGAAGCTGGCCGGAGTGCTGGCCGGGCTGGGCAGCCGCAAGGCTTATGTAGTCCACGGGCACGGCGGTATCGATGAGGTGTCGCTCAGCGGGCCGACTAAAATCGCCGAGCTCAAGGATGGCAAGGTAAAAAGTTATACTGTCAAGCCTCAGGACTTCAAGCTTGCACCTCAGCCACCCGAGGCGATTCGAGGAGGCGAGGCTCCAGAGAACGCCCGGATATTCAAGGAAGTGCTCGAGGGCCGGGCCGGGGCTTACAGGGACGCGGTGCTTCTCAACGCCGGGGCTGCAATCAGCGCTTTCCACGAAAGGATGTCGATTGCGGAAGGGATCGGGCTGGCAGCAGAATCAGTGGACAGCGGCAAGGCAGCCGTGAAGCTCGCTGAGCTGATCGAGCTGACAAACGAGGCCCCTTGATCCGGCTGGAGCTATAATGAATATAAAAAGCATCCTTTAGAATCCACATGCCAGTATTTGATAAAAAAAGTATCCTTGACAAGATACTCGAGCATAAAAGGCAGGAGGTTGCCGCAGCCCAAAGAGAGCTGCCCCTGAATGAGCTTAAAAGCAGGCTGCGCGACCTGCCGCAGTCCCGCGGGAAGAGCCGTTTTGCTCGAGCGCTGACTAAAACGGATAAAGTATCCCTGATCGCCGAGATCAAAAAGGCCAGCCCCTCGGCCGGGCTGATCCGCGAAGATTTCGATCCCCGCGCGCTCGGGGCGGCTTACGCAGAGGGAGGAGCGAGCGCTTTAAGTGTCTTGACCGACAGGAAATATTTCCAGGGAGCGGATGAATACCTTGTCCAGGCCAAGGCCGCTTCCGGCCTGCCGGCGCTCAGGAAAGATTTCACTGTGTCGGCATACCAGCTTTACGATTCCTGTCTCCTTGGCGCAGATTGCGTGCTTTTAATCGCTGCCGCTCTCGAGGAGGGCCGGCTTGCCGAGTTTATCGCCCTGGCTGATGAGCTCTCCCTTGATGCCCTGGTCGAGGTGCATAACCAGGCCGAGCTCGAGCTGGCAGTCGCCTGCAAAGCCCGGATCATCGGGGTCAATAACCGGGACCTGAAGACATTCGAGGTCCTGCTGAAAGTCTCGGAAAATCTGGCCGAGCTTTTACCGTCTTCCTGCGTCAAGGTCTCCGAGAGCGGCATTTCAAGCCACGGCCATATCAGGCTTCTTGGCTCTCTGGGCTACGATGCGGTCCTGGTGGGCGGACACCTGATGCGGGCAGCCGATCCTGCAGCCGCTGTGAGGACCCTCATGAACGGGAACTCCCTTTGAGAGTACGAGTCAAAATCTGCGGGATCACCCGCCTGGAGGATGCGCTTGCAGCCGCACGGCTCGGCGCCCATGCAGTGGGCTTCGTGTTTCACCCCCCGAGTCCGCGCTATATCGAGCCTGCCTCGGCAGCGGCAATCGTAAAGAAGCTGCCTGCTTTTCTCACTACCGTGGGCGTGTTCGTGGATCTCGATCAGGAAACCGTGCGGTGCACTGCAGCGCTGTCTGGTGTGGATGTTGTTCAGCTTCACGGCTCGGAGAGCCCTGAGTACTGCCAGGGTCTGGGGCTTAAATGGATCAAGAGCTTTCGTATCGGGAGCCCGGAAGACCTGAAACTTCTCGCCCCATACGGCGCGGACAGGGACTTCCTGCTAGATAGCAGCATAGAGGGGCTCCCCGGCGGGACCGGCCGGACATTCAACTGGGAGTGGGCCGCCGGCGCAGGCCGCTACGGCAGGATCATCCTGGCTGGAGGCCTGACGCCTGAGAACGTGGCCCGGGCCGTGGCCCTGGTAAACCCTGTGGGTGTGGATGTCTCGAGCATGGTGGAAAAAGCCCCCGGGATAAAAGATGTCGATAAAATGGCCGCCTTTATCAATGCGGTGCGAAATATAGATTGATATCTTTGAAGTCAAGCTCCGACTGATGCGCAAAATCATCCATAACCAGCCAACCGTCAATCCGGTTGACCGGTGCGGTTACATGAAAGGCAACCAAGATGAAAATCAAAATCGGGCTGCCGAAAGGCAGCCTGCAGGAAGCCACTTTCGAGCTTTTCCGCAGGGCCGGATACAATTTCAGCATCTCCGAGCGCAGCTACTTCCCTTCGATCGATGACCCGGAGATCGAGGCCATGCTGATCAGGGCCCAGGAGATGGCCCACTATGTCGAGGTCGGAGTGTTCGATGCCGGGCTGACCGGCAAGGACTGGATTCTCGAGAACGGGGCGGATGTAGTGGAAGTCGCCGACCTGGTCTACGCCAAACGGAGCATGCGCCCGGTGCGCTGGGTGCTCGCAGTGCCCAATGACTCGCCGGTCCAGTCAGTGAAAGACCTCGAGGGCGCGAAGATCTCTACCGAGGTGGTCAATATCGCCCGCAGGTACCTGGAAGATCACGGGGTAACCGCTGAGGTCGAATTCTCCTGGGGCGCAACCGAAGCCAAAGTCCCAGACCTGGCGGATGCGATTATCGAGGTGACAGAGACTGGCAGCTCTCTACGGGCCAATAACCTGCGGATTGTGGAGACCGTGCTCGAGTCCACCACCAGGCTGATCGCGAACAAAAAAGCCTGGAGCGATCCAGGCAAGCGGGAAAAAATCGAGAATATCGCCCTGATGCTCAAAGGCGCTATCGAGGCTGAGGGCAAAGTAGGAATAAAGCTGAATGTGCTAAAATCCCACCTGGCTGAGCTGGTCCGGATCCTTCCGGCAATGAAAAATCCCACGATCAGCTCATTGAATGACCCGGAATGGGTGGCAGTGGAGGTGATTCTGGATGAAAACATTGTCCGCAAGATCGTGCCCGAGCTGAAAAAGAAAGGCGGGCGCGATATAATCGAATACCCGCTGAACAAGGTCATTCCCTGATAACAACCGAAGGTCGGGAAAGAGATGATTAAGATCATTCAGGAAAAAGGCGAGGATTTTCTCGCTGATCTCGCCAGGCGCAAGGCTGAAGACCTGGACCGGGTGACTGCTGAGGTGTCCGAGATTATCCGCCGGGTGCGCAAGGAGGGTGACCGGGCCCTTGTTGAATTCACCCGGCGTTTCGACAAAGTCAGTCTGGCCCCTGAGCGCTTCCGGGTCACGGATCAGGAAATCGATCGGGCCGAAAGCAGCCTGGACACCGGGCTCAAAAAAGCCTTAAGCTCGGCTTACAAGCGAATCTGCGATTACCACGGCAGGCAGCTTGCCAACTCCTGGTTTACCACAGGTCCGGATGGGGAAATTCTTGGCCAGCGGATTCTGCCGGTCGAGTCCGCGGCTATCTACGCCCCTGGAGGCAAAGCCGCCTATCCGAGCAGCGTGCTTATGGGAGCAGGCGCTGCGCGGACTGCCGGCGTGAAAAGGCTGGTGCTCCTCTCCCCTCCCGATCCCGAGGGCGGGATCAACCCTGCGGTCCTTTTCGCCGCGCGAACGCTCGGAAAAGTGGATGAGATATACCGTCTCGGCGGAGCGCACGCTATTGCCGCAGCGGCTTACGGGACAGAGAGCCTGCGCCCGGTAGATGTGATCGCCGGGCCGGGGAATATCTATGTCACCGCTGCTAAAAAACTGGTTTACGGAACAGTGAATATCGACATGCTGGCAGGCCCGAGCGAGATACTGGTAATTGCAGACAGCTCGGCGCGCCCGGCGTGGATTGCCGCTGACCTGTTGAGCCAGGCCGAACACGATGAGCGCTCAGCCTGCTGTCTTGTAACCACAAGCAGCGATTTAGCCGGGCGGGTTCAAAAAGAGCTCGAGGCTCAGCTTGAGCGCCTGCCTAAAAAGGAGATCGCAGCTCAGGCAATACAAAACTTCGGCGCGATTCTCCTGGCCCGGGACCTGGATGAGGCGGCCTTTCTGGCCAACCTCTTCGCCCCGGAGCATCTCGAGCTCCTCGTGGCCGATCCCTGGTCGCTCCTGGGCAGGATACAAAACGCCGGGGCCGTTTTCCTAGGACCGTACACCCCTGAGGCGGTCGGCGACTACTGGGCCGGACCGAATCATGTGCTCCCTACCGGGGGCTCGGCGAAAAATTTCTCTCCTCTCGGAGTGGAGGTGTTTCTTAAAAGATCGAGCCTGATCTCTTTCAACCGGCCAGCCTTCGAGCGGGCGCTTAAACCAGTAACCCTGATGGCACGGGCCGAGGGCCTCGAGGCCCACGCCCGCTCCATGGAAATAAGGAAAGAAAAATAAAGATGAACCTTAGCCGCTCGGTAAAAAATATTGTCCGCCCGGACCTCCTGGAGCTTAAAGCCTATCGGTCGCCCTGTTTCGAGTATCAAATCAAGCTCGACTTGAACGAAAGCCCGTTCGACCTGCCGGAAGAGATCAAGGAAGCGATATTCGAGCGCACAAGAGGACTTCTCTGGCAGCGCTATCATGATGAGTTCGAAACGCCGCTCAAAAAAGCCCTGGCCGATCATGTCGGGCACGATTCCAGGGGCGTCCTGATTGGAAACGGCTCAAACGAGCTCATTTTTCATACCCTGCTCTCGACAGTCAAAAACAGTGGAGCGGTGGTCTCTCTTGAGCCTTCTTTCAGCCTGTACCGCCAGAACGTGAAAGTCCTCGGGGGAAAGCCGGTGCCATTCTGGCTCAGCGGCGAGTCTTTTACCGTGGATCCCCGGGAGGTCATCCGGCTCGCCCGGGATTCCAAGGCTGATGCAGTGGTGCTCTGTTCGCCCAATAACCCGACCGGCGGCCGCATTCCCAACGAGGTGATCGAAAAAATCGCCCATTCAGTGGAAGCGGCTGTCGTTGTGGATGAGGCTTACGCGCATTTTGCCGGGGACAATGCCCTGGGCCTTTTGCGAAAATGCCCGAACCTGATCGTGATTCGGACTTTCAGCAAGGCTTTCGGCCTGGCTGGCCTGCGTTTCGGTTTCGCGCTCTGCGCTCCCGAGCTTGCAGAGCAAATCTGCAAGGTGCAGCTTCCGCACCATGTAAACTTTTTCACCCAACTCGCCGCTCTCACTCTGCTTGAGCGGCCCGAGCTTGTCGAGCAACGAGTGGCGGAAATCAAGCAGGGCCGAAAACACCTTCAAACTGAATTATCAAAAATAACAGGCCTCAAGGTCTTTCCCAGTGAGACTAATTTCGTGATGATAGAATGCAATGCAAAATCTCCAGCCGAGATTTTCGAGGGTCTGCTCTCCCGCGGCATTCTGGTGCGGGATATAAGCAAGTACCAGGGGCTCGGGCGCTGCCTGCGGATCACTGTGGGGCCTCCCCGTGATAATGATGCGTTTCTTGAGGCGCTCAGAGAGGTCACAGCATGAAATCCACGGAATTCAGAAAGCTTTCGGTAGCCTCCGGGGGGCTCTGGAAAAGGAAAGACCCGCAGCCTGTGCCTCTTGAGACAGTAGACGCGGTGATTTTCGATGTCGACGGGGTCCTGGTTGAGGTAAGCGGCTCTTTCCGCCATGTAATAAGCCAGAGCGTACAGTTCTATTTCAACCGGATCCTTGAAGTTCCCGGAGAAGAGCGCCTGGTCTCAGGAGAGGAGACAGGGCTTTTCAAGCTCGCCGGCAATTTCAACAACGACTGGGATGTTACCAAAGGCGCAGTGGCCTATGGCCTGATGAAGCTAATGAATCTTGACGGTGTGAGTGATAAAAATATCGAGCATCTACGAAAAAAAACGCCGGCGCTCGAGGAGTTTACCGAAGAGATCAAAAACCGCGGCGGAGGATTAAGAGTGACTCTCGAGATTATCCGCGAGAAACTCGGGAAACAAGACTTTTCCAGGTTCACGAGCCTTTACAGGCCTGACCTTATCAGGCAGCTCTTTTTAGAGCATTACGCCGGTTCCGGGCTCTGCCGGGCCCTTTACGGTTTCGATCCCCGGTATGCGGAAGGGCCCGGACTGATAGAACGGGAACGTGACATCGTGGATGTCCCGCTCTTGAGAAAAACGGCAGCCAATGGCATTGCTCTCGGCATTCTCTCAGGCAGGATTCCATCCGAGGCCGAATACCTTTTCCGGAAGAACGGGATGGACAGTCTTCTGAACCCGGATTTCGTGGTGACTGACGACGGGTCCCTGCCGTCAAAACCTGACCCTGCCGGATTGAGCCTTCTGGCCCGGAAAATGGGTTTCCAGGCCGCGATCTATGTGGGCGATGTTCCGGATGACTGGACCACGGTCTCCGCTTATAACTCCCAATCCCGGAATACCGCCCCGATCGCCTGCTGCATGGTACAGACCGGAGCGGTCTCGGACAAGCTCATATCGCTTTTCTATGAAGAGTCCGGAGTGGACTACGTAGCCGCTGATGTCAACTGTCTGCTTAAAGCGCTGCTTTTGCATAGATAAGCGCTGAAACAAATAGGGCTATAAAGAAACCTTTGACAAATGTTATCATTCTACCCAAAAGACATTGACTATTTTTATAACGCTTTATAAATCAATAGGTTATTGTAGGGGCGGCTCGCGAACCCCCCTGCAGACCTTCCCCTCGAAACCCGATTTTAATCCAGGGAGCGCCCAATGAGTTCCCCAAGAACCGCCACTGTAGAAAGAAAAACCAGCGAAACGGATATCCGCTTGACGCTGAACCTGGACGGCATGGGCGAAAGCTCTGTCGCAACCGGCATCGGTTTTTTTGACCACATGCTCACCGCCCTTGCCAGACATGCGCGTTTCGATATCGATCTGACCTGTAAGGGAGATTTACATATCGACGAGCACCACTCGGTCGAGGATGTGGGGATCGTGGTTGGAGAGGCTTTGCGAAAAGCATTAGGCGATAAGTCCGGTATCAGGCGGTTTTCCCAGGGCTATGCTCCCCTGGATGAGGCATTGAGCAGGGTCGTGGTTGACTTGAGCGGCAGAGGTCTCCTTATTTTCCGCGGTGACCTTAAGCGGGAAAAGGTCGGGGACATGAGCACCGAGCTGGTGGAGGATTTCTGGCGCGCCCTGGCCTCGAAGGCAGGAATCACCATGCACATGGAGTTCCTTTACGGCGTCAATACGCACCACCTGGTGGAAAGCATGTTTAAAGCGGCTGCCCTGGCCCTTCACCAGGCCACGAGAATCGTTCCCGGAGCCGAGGAGGTTCCCTCGACAAAAGGGGTTCTCTAAGCAAGGCCGGGCGGTCGGCTGCGCTTTTTCAGCGGACTGAGGGTATCCCGGCCCGCCCCCGGCTTTCCGAAAACGTTGACAATAAACATTGAAACACTCTTTTTCAACTTTCTGACTAATCAGAATACTTCCTTAATGCTCACAAATGTTCCCGGTTAAAACCAGTTAAGAATAATTTTAGGGAATGATCAACATAATCGACTTCAAAATGGGCAACCTGCGCAGTGTCGAGAAGGCCTTTCACCACCTGGGATTCGAGGCGGCTATCAGCCAGGAACCCCGTGACATCCCCGGAGCAAGCCATCTGGTCCTGCCCGGGGATGGGGCTTTCGGCAAAAGCATGCAGCATATCCGCGAAATGGGCTTCGAGGACCCGATAAGGGAATTCATCTCCTCAGGCCGGCCCTTTCTGGGCATCTGTGTGGGTTTCCAGCTCCTTTTCGGGACCAGCGAGGAAATGGGAATCCACAAGGGTTTCGGCCTTTTCCAGGGCGCGGTCAAAAAATTTCCCAAAGGCAGAAAGATCCCCCACATGGGCTGGAACCAGGTGAGCTGGCGCCGCATATCTGCGCTTTCCGCAGGCATCCCGGATAACTCCTATTTTTATTTCGTGCACTCCTATTATGCAGCGGCCACTGATCCTGATAATATACTCGGCACCACGGATTACGGGATAAATTTTGTTTCGGTCGCCGGACAGAGAAACATTTTCGCGGTGCAGTTCCACCCGGAGAAAAGCCAGGAGGCGGGATTGCGGCTGTTGAAAAATTTCGCCGAAATATAAGCTGTTACAGCATGGTTTTAACGCAACTCTAAGGAGCCCAGGCTTGGATATTATCCCAGCGATAGATCTGATGGGCGGCCGCGCGGTTCGGCTGCGCCAGGGCAAAAAGAGCGAGCGGACCACTTATTTCGATGATCCGGTTGAGCCTGCCCTGGCTTTTGTAACAGAAGGCGCCAGGTATCTCCATGTGGTGGACCTTGACGGGGCTTTCGAGGGTCAGTCGAAAAACCTCGCTGTTGTGCGCAGGATTGTGGAGGCCGTGGGTTCACAGGTTTGCCTTCAGCTCGGGGGTGGGATCCGCAATTCAGAGGGGATCGAGCGGGCGCTGGGCCTGGGAGTTGACCGGGTGATTCTCGGCACTGCAATCCTGGCCGACCCGAAACTCCTGCGCAGCGCAGTTATAAGGTTCGGTTCCGAGCGAATTGTGGTGGGTCTGGATGCAGTCGGCGGCAAGGTGGCGATCCGCGGCTGGAAAGAGGTGACAAGCCGCGAGGCTGGGGAGCTGGCGCGCGAAGTCGCAGCCTCAGGCGCCGGGCGGATCATTTATACGGACATTTCCACAGACGGCATGCTCAGCGGGCCCAACATTCCAGCGCTTGTGCGGATAGCGGTTTGCGGCCTGGCTGTTATCGCCTCCGGAGGGATCGCCAGCCTCGAGCATGTACGCGCCGTGGCAGCTCTTGAACCCAGGGGGGTCGAGGCCGTGATAATAGGCAAAGCGCTTTATGAAGGCAAAATCAAACTCAAAGAAGCGATTCGTGCCGCCAGGTGAACCGTCTGGGGCTTATAACCGTTAATT